>NZ_JAQMSY010000181.1:0-26467 GCF_028329095.1 Microcystis sp. CS-574 | reverse complement strand
TCCCGAAGAAGAACGGCGGGGGGGGAATTACGGTTAGGAACTTTTTCTATATACATGGCTATCATTCTAGCAAATAGAGAGAATTCTTGTCCATTAAGAAATGTTACAAATTACATGGGTACATTAAGAAAAGTTAAGGGGCGTATCCATTGATGGATAAGGGTTTTCGGTTATTATAGTATATATGTATGGGGGAAGTTCAGATATAGGGAAAAGTTCTGGCGATTGCGCCTAAATGAAGTGATATACAGAAGGTTGACTCATATCGTTACTCTGGAGAGTGTTGTACGGAAAGTTTCCGTTCGACAAAGGATTTCTCGGTTGGTGAGAGAGAGTCTATCTTTCTCTGAAAAAATGGAGAATCACGTTAGGAATAGAGATATGCGAAGTAATAGTTTTATGATGGTTCCATTATCTCTTTTGGCTTGGATGGTGATCAGTCAACCAGTAAAAGCAGAAAGAGTTTGTCAAGTAACAGACCCTACTGGTACTCCTCTTAACGTTCGTGACAGACCAAATGGACAAGTAGTTAATGCCTTGCGTAATGGTAGAGAAGTCTACATACATGAGACAGCTTATGACCGGCAAGGTCGTCCTTGGGTTTTAGTAGGTGGTTATTACAAAGGTGTCTACAGAACTTGGGGCTGGGTCTTTAGGGAATTCGTGAGTTGTTATAATCGATGACTGTACGGTAGTGCGATCGCCGATCTGGTAGGGTGCGTTCCCTAATGCAAGTCCTACCGCTCCAGCGATCGATTTTTGGGGAACGCACCATGCCCATGGATTGAACTGTGGGTTTAAGTGCGATGCCGCTCTTGTAGGCCCAGTTGAGGAATATTAGCGAAGATTCCCGGCTCTTCTAGGTTCTGTGTGATAAGTTTAACTTACATAGGATTGATCGATCTTTGTGTCCTTTGTGTCTTTGTGGTTCGCTCCACTCCCTCGCTCTTGAGTAATGTATCTTAGAATACATTTTACCCACCAAACCTGGGAGAGCCGATTCCCAATGTTTAGGTTAAAATAGAGGGCAAAAGTTGCCACAGGGTCAGGCCAATGACAGTTCGACAACCCCGCTACAGCAAAGAAGAATTTGCCCAGCGTGGCGATCTCATTTATCAAACCCAAATACGCCCACAGGTCGAATTGGGTAATCAGGCCAAAATTGTCGCAATTGACCTTGAAACTGGCGACTTTGAAATTGATGCGCGTGAAATATCTGCTTGCAATAGACTCGAAGCCCCTCACCCAGATGCTCAAATCTGGATTGTTCGAGTCGGTTCTCGCTATGTTCGCCGATTTGGTGGACGGACAAAGAGATTAGTATGATCGCCGGAATCGTTAACGCAGATTTTGAGGCGATTATTTCACTTTCGATAGGTGACTCTGAAGGAAATATTTACGCGCAAGATGCGATCGTTGATACAGATTTTAAGGCGTTGTCAGATCGGAATATGAAGAATGAATTGCGACACAACGAGAGCCTTACTGTTAAAGCGTTTTCAAGTCTGCTCTGATGCGCCATCATCTTCAAACTTGACAACGCCTGGCAAGCATTCAAGCCTGGATGTCTGTCATGGATTTAGAAATTTGATATCAAGGGGGAAGTTCTGGTTTTTTCCTATTTTGTCAAGACCTCGGTAGTTAGGGTATTTTCCGAAAAATAGGGCAGTTTTCAGGCTACCCTAACCAGAAAATTAATCGCCAAAATGGGAGATAATCGCGTCGGCAAATTCGGAACATTTCAGGGGAGGATTAACGGGGGGTTCCATCAGACGCGCTAAATCGTAGGTAACTTGTCGATTAGCGATCGCTGCTGCGATGCCTTTTTTAATCAAATCGGCCGCTTCTTGCCATCCCATGTATTCCAACATCATCACCCCGGAAAGAATCACCGAACCGGGGTTAATTCGGTCTAAACCGGCGTGTTTAGGGGCTGTGCCGTGGGTTGCCTCAAAAATAGCGCAAGTATCGCCAATATTCGCCCCGGGTCCCATCCCTAAACCACCGACGATCGCCGCTGCTGCGTCGGAGAGATAATCGCCATTCAGGTTCATAGTAGCGAGGATCGAGTATTCATCGGGACGGGTTTGGATCTGTTGGAAGATACTATCGGCAATGCGATCGTTAACCATAATTTTATCTTTCCATTGCCCATTGCCGTGGGTTTCCCAGATAGCATCGAGAACACTGGTCACTTCTTGGCAGATTTTGGCTTTTTTCTCGTCGGTGAGGGCATCATAACCCGGTTCTACCATGCGGGCGTTATCTTCGATGCTCAGATCAGGGTTTTTCTCCTTATTACTCAGGATCCATGATTCCATCTCGGTAACGCACACATCCCGGAATTCACTCTTAGCTAATTCATAACCCCAATCCCGGAACGCCCCTTCCGTATATTTCATAATGTTACCCTTGTGGACGAGAGTAACTTGATTTTTCGGTTTCGGTAAAGTCAGCGCTCGTTCGATCGCCCGGCGGACTAATCTTTGGGAACCCGTCTTACTAATCGGTTTGATCCCGATACCCGCATCGAGGGGAATTTGTTTTTTACCGTGTTCGGGAGTGGCGGGAATTAGTTCTGTATTGAGATAATTAATCAGTTTATCGGCGATTTCCGTGCCTTGTTTCCATTCGATGCCGAGATATATATCCTCGGTATTTTCCCGATAGACGATGACATCGAGTTTTTCCGGGGTTTTATGGGGGGAAGGGGTTCCCGCATAGTAACGACAGGGACGAACACAGGCATAAAGGTCAAAAATCTGCCGCAAAGCCACATTCAGGGAACGAATGCCGCCACCGATGGGAGTGGTCAAGGGACCTTTGATGGCTATACCATATTCTTTAATCGCTGTCAATGTATCTTGGGGTAGATATTGATAAGTCCCGTAGATTTCGCAAGCTTCATCACCAGCATAGACTTTAAACCAATGGATTTTCCTTTGACCACCGTAGGCTGTGGCGATCGCCGCATCGATAACTTTTGCGGTTGCGGGCCAGATATCGACCCCCGTACCGTCACCGCGAATGAAGGGAATGATGGGATCGTCGGGAACTAGAGGTTTTCCGTCAGAAAAAGTAATTTTCGAGCCTGTTGTCGGTGGGGTAATTTTTTCGTAGCTGACAGTCATGGGCTTCCAGAAACAGTATTTATCTATACGTTGGCAGTCTAGCGCCGTCAATATCTATACTCAGGCATTTTGGCTAATTTCTTAAAGATTCCCTTGCTGGCATCAACTTCGTACCTCACCATTAAGATAACTGCCATAGTTAAGACTTTTTTAAGCTGCCCACGTATTTAAATTGCTTGTTGAGATGAGGCAAGAGACTTCGCAGGAATTTGATGACACTTTACCTAAAATTGGGCTTTTCTAGGTTCTGTGTGAGCATGGTATAATGGTGACACAGAACAGGAGGTGGGTTATGTGGATAAATTTTGGTCAACTCCTCGATTTACCGAATGTAACAGGGGTCAATTATCAAAAAAATGCTCAGACAATTTTCTTAAAGCTCGCTCTTTTAAATGAAACAATTGAATGTCCGAATTGCCATCAAATATATATACTACAAGAGCCGAAAACCCTTATCCATTAATGGATACACCCATTAACTTTTCTTAATGTACCCGTGGAATTGTAGTCATGTATATAATACGAGTCTCAACTTAGTTGGGGTTTAACAACCTTTCTAGATTTTGTTCACAGTTCTCTTTATGGGAGAGAATATTTAATTTTTCAGAAAGATGTAAGGCTTGTTGCCAGTGATTAATAGCTGATTTAAGATCATGGGTTTTTTCTTCAAATTCTGCCAAAACAATTAAAGTCTCTAGTTCTATATATATTTCTCCAATATCGAGGGCAATATCTAAAGCTTGGTTAAGATATTGATAGGCTAGATCATCCTTTCGAGTGATACTATAAATTTCTCCTAATCCAGCACAAGCATGGGCAACACTTGCTACATCTGAAATAGCTAAAGCTTTTTTCTTTTGTTGCTTAAAGTATTTTTCAGACTCCTGAAAATTTGCTTGTTGCCCATAAATTGAGGCTAAATTTCCCAAGGAAGAAATAACTCCTGCTTCATCGGTTATTTGCTCAGATAAATCAAGACTTCTTTGAGTGTAATCCATAGCTTGATTCAAATCATTGATTCGCTGGTATGCTTCTCCTAAATTTCGTAAAGCTATTGCTTGATAAATAAGGTTTTTAATTTTTTCTGCCCATTTTAAGTATTTTTCTAAACAAGCAATAGTCTGGTCAATTTTTCCCTGATAACCATAACAATTACCCAGATTTAAATAAGCAACATTAATAATCTCAAATTTTTCGTCACAATCGGCAATAATCTCGGCTAGATTTAAAACTTCATTCAGTCCTATTTCAGCGCTTAAATATTCCCCTTTTATTCCATCAATTGTTGCTATATTTACTTTTCCTCTTGCTTTCCAAAGAGAATTATTTAATTGCTCGGCTAAGGATAAGAGTTTCTCCGCATAATTTTTTGCTTGGTCAAATTCTCCTAATTCTCGATACATATAACCAAGTTCACTTAAACAGAGAAAATCGGTTTCATTGTCAAGATTTCCTAATAATTCTTTACACAGTTTTATGCCCTCTTCATACTGTCCCCAGATGAGTAATTGTTTGTGCAAAGGGAAAGAAGTTGGATCATGAATTTCTAAGGGTAAAGAAAATAAAGATTTAGCTTCTTTATACCAACCTAATCGACATAGACAGAGAAATGCTTCCACATAACGACTTGCCCGTTCTTGAATAGAGAGCTGCTGTCCCATTTTATCCTTAATATGGCGTTCATAACCAATTAAATGCCAGATAAATGCGCCAAAATGTGCTTTTTCAAAATGACTTCCTGTCGCTCCTAAAATTTCCCCTTTTTGTTTGACTTGAGCGAGTTCTCCAAAAACAGTAAAATCGATACTTGTGAGACGTTCTTTGACTCTTAATTGAGGAGATTTAAAATCATTCATGATTTGGGTTTCCTTCTTTTCTTTGGGTAGATACTAGATGCTTGAAAGCAACATTGCGAATTAAGCTGTGCTGTTTGATATGTGGTTCATATCCCGGTTGTTTTTGAGTTTCTACTAAATAACGGTTAAACAAGGTAAAAAGAGCTAAGTCTAAATCTTGTTCCTCGTATTCTGAAAATAATTGAAGATTTTGAAACCACGCATTTTTAAATTCAAAAGATGAATAAGTGGAGCAATAGATAAGCAATAAATAAGCAGTTTTAAAAGTTTTTTCAAGTCGCTCTATTGTTCTTTCGACTTCCTCCTCTAGCAGTTGTTTTCGTAATTGTTTGGTCATTAAGTTAACTTTGTAATAATCATCAGGATTGGCTTTTTGAGCTTCATCAATCATTTCTCTTAATCGTCGAAATCGGGATTTATTCTCCTCATAATAAATGCTGATATCTCCATTCAGTCTATCAATAATATCACCGGAAATTAAGCGGATAGCGAGAGGATGTCCCTCATAAAGTTTTCCGATCTCTTTAAGGTAAGCAAGGTTACGTCCATGAAGAATTAATTCGACTTCTGCTTGTTGAAATAAACGTTCAAATAACTGTAAACTTTCCTGCTCTTCTAATCCCATTAATGGCTGAATATGCCAATATTGAGCTTGACTAAAAGTTTCAAAATCTTCAGGCTTATCCTGCGAAGTTATCACAATTCGAGTCTGACAATCTTCGGCTTCTAATATCCTTTGAAAAAAGACTCGCCAGAGGGGGTCTTTAAAGCGATTACTGCCATCTTGTTGTTCTCCTTGTAAAAGATTTTCCATTGAATCAAACCAAATTAATCGACGATTATTGCTCAGATGATTAACCAGTTGAGTTAATAATTTTTCTGGGTTTTTTGCTTGTTTTGCCGTAACAGGTTCATCGCCACGATTGAGTAAATCAATAGCTGTGCTGATAAAGTTTTGTGCTTCTGATTGCGACTGTTGATCCTCCCGTTGATTAAACCCATCAAAATCAATAGGCAGTTCAGGAGGAAACCCTTCTTGACACAAAGCTAAGGCCAATTTGTAGGCGAGGGCAGTTTTTCCAATACCTGTTATTCCCGTAATTACGACCATGCGACAATCGCCTCTTAGTTTTTCCAGTAAATCACTTTGAAGAGACTCTCGCCCCACCCAGATAGGCTCGATATCTTGAGTCAGTTTTTGCAAAAGATTATCTAGATCTGCGACTTTTGAAGGGTCGATGTTCAAAGCTCGACAAAAGGCGAAAAAACCTTCCGATTGAATGGTTTTACCCCTCAAAAAATGATCTAAAGTCTCTGGTGAGCAGTTGTCGGCGTAATAAGAGTAATAAGTGTGGGCTGGGTCATTTGAAATTTCCTCCCAATTCCCATCGGGTTTGGCAAATTGACTAGCCTCGGTGCATAAGTATTTTCTAGTCCAGCCTTCTTTTTGTTTTTGCGCCCATCGGGTTTTGACTTGCTCAAGTCCCGCTACGGAGAGTTTTAACTTCATTGCTCTCTATTCAATCTACATAAGTTTATTTCTCTATTGTTGATCAATTATCCCCAGAAATTCTCATTTTTTGAAAAAATTTTCTCTAATCTGACTAAGCACATATCAGCTATTTGCTCAATTATAGGTATAGGAAGCCATTCAAGCTTTCTAATTCTTTCTAATTCCAGCTTCTTTTGCTTTTTGCGCCCAAAAATCATCGTTTTGCTTGCTTCTCCGTAGAAATCTAAGGATTTCTATCGCTTTACTCCCAATGAAGAGAGCCTCATTGCTCGTTGTCCTCTTCTTAAGGGTAGCAAAATGGCTATTTCTCAAATAATCAACCAAACCAATGGTAAACAGTTTATCTCATTATCATCTACATCGGTGCGGCTACTGTCGTCGGATGGAGGTGATGTCAATCACTTATTTAGCGGTCAAATACCAGAGCGTCACTATGAGCAACTTTCTTGTTGGCTTGATTTAAAACCAAACGAGGAAAAGGATTCAACGGCACAAACATTTGCAACGCTAAAGACCACAAATTACACCCAAAAAGATCCCCTATTCACTTTAAGGACTGTCCGAAGAATGTTACAGGATAACGGTCTTCTCTTTGTCTATGATATATCCCAAACCCCTGATATTGAGCAATATGTGAAGATTCTGTTTTCTTGTGCTGGATTTATTGTGTTAAATAACATTGGCAACTGCTGGATTCTTAGCAAAAGAGCCTTACTTTCTTTTGATGTGCCAAAGGTCAAAGGTTATCTGGTCAAGGAAGCGGAAACACCGGCAGAAATTGAATCCTATTTCTTATTTCTCAAGAATCGCTATCCTGAGTCACAAAATTATTGCAGAGAAATCGACGATTTATTTACTCACCAATCGGTTATTTTTCTAGCCTATCCTGAACAGAATCCCTCTCAGGTAATCGGTGTTGCACGTTATACCTATTCTCTGGCTGAATATGGCTACTATTTGCCTTGTCAACTGGCAACATTTTGTGAAGGAAAACACACAGGAAAGCATTTGATGTTACCCAAAAATGTAACAAGCATCGGAGAAAGTCTCTCTCTATATGATGAAAAGGGAACTGGCAAAAAAGGAACAAGTTATCTTGTTTATCAGCAATTGATTCGAGCTATCTTGACTTACAAACATGATATTGCTCACACTGAAATTTCCTACACGACTTATCCAAAAGGGGACGAAACCATTGAAGCACTGTATAAAGAACGTTTTGGATTTAAGCACACTCTACACGATAATGAAAAAGTTTGCTTAAAATATGGAACATTTGCCGGTCAATGGTATCTCATTGAACTGGAGCAGTGGATGATTAAGCATCAGTACCACAACGCTGACCAGATTTTTCATAAACGTAAGGAAGCGTTTGCGGTGTGAAGTCTAGCTCAACAGGTTTCCGATAAATACTAGATTTTGGGAACTTAAGGTAAATTATCCTGAAAATTGGCTATATCCTTAAGTGTCCCGAAGTCAATCTCAGCTTTAGATGTCATATTCCTTACTCTATAAGGGTTTGAGGCTATTTTAAAATTGATACCAGTTTGGGTAGATTCCCAAATTATTCTCAAGCTATACTGGCATACCAGATGCGGCCTGTTCAGCCGAAACTTAGAAATAAGTGGATGATTGGCTTTTGTCGAATAACCGATAGGTTAGAATTCGCACTTTACCTGAATAAATTGTATGGTTTTGGTGTATTATGTATCAACAACAAGTTCAACTTTTGGGAAATCCTTTAACGCTTAAAGTCAGCAATCCAGATGTTAATCAGTCCTGTAATATTATTGGAATTGATAACAATGGAGAAGGGAAATCTTTATACGTCTATAATGTCGTAGCGGATGCGTTAGAATCTAATAAACGCAATATTGAAGACTTAATCAAGGAATATGAAAGACAGACAAATATTGCTTTAAAAGTTTTGATTGCGCTATCCGATGGCGTTATTTGGGTACTAACCACTGTTATGAATATCTTTACCTCTATCTTCGGAGGAGTTGGTGGTGCTGGAATTTATGGCATTATGTTTGTCTTAATTATCCTTGCTTTGTTGGCGATAGCATGGATTTATGCCTTAATGGTAATTCTACCTCTTATGGCAATTTCTTATGGTACTAGACTGTGGTTAGAACAAGTTTCTAAAAAAGCCATAGAACAATTAAGCAGAGACGCAAGAGAGGTGGCGCGTAAATCTTTAAAAGGAACTCAAGATTCCTTACAATTACCTGAAAATAATTCGTAATTTACCTCAAAAATGATCTTTTTTCTAAGCCAATAAGAGGGTTTAATGAACAGTTTCTGGCAAGACTTTTTTACCTTTCGGAAAATGGTCAGCATTACCATTATCAAGTTTCTCTATATCTTAGGCTTGTTTCTGATTACCCTAGGAGGTTTAAGTGGACTATTTGTGGAACCTTTAGCAGGAATCGCTACTTTAATTATTGGTAATTTATTCTGGCGAATTTTCTGTGAATCATTGATTCTAGTTTTTAGTATTCACCAAGAATTAGTCAAGCTTAACAGTAAGTAATGTTTTCAGCAATTGACCATCTTGCGAATTGAAAATCATGAAAAAAATTAACTTCATTTTATCTATTTTTTTCCTGAGTCAGCTAGGGTTTAGCTTACCACTTAAAGCTCAATCTCGCTGTCAAGCAACCATTAATTCTATTGTCAATGAAATAGAATCTAAAGGAGTTAGAAGGGTGATACTTACAAAAGGGACTGTAACTAATAGGAGAAATCCCACTAACAGAACTAATGAAATTAGTTTCGTATTAAGCCCTTATAATGAAAGCTATACATCTCTTGATACAAGAAGTGATAGGATTGTTGATAACATCATGAGGTCTCCTGTTTTAATGAAAAGTTATGCCGATAGAATAGTTTCTAATTGTCAAGATATTGCCGTTGTAATGTTCGGGGCTGATCAGACAGATTGGGGAGCAGACTTTGCTATTCAATCTGATGGCAAAACTCGCCCACGAGATTGTATTCCTTCTGGTAGTAATTTAACTGCTAATTGGAATCAGACGTATTGTCATTAAGCTTAGTTTCTACCTTTTAGTATTCACCAAGAATTAGTCAAGCTTAACAGTAAGTAATGTTTTCAGCAATTGACCATCTTGCGAATTGAAAATCATGAAAAAAATTAACTTCATCTTATCTATTTTTATCCTGAGTCAGCTAGGGTTTAGCTTACCACTTAAAGCTCAATCTCGCTGTCAAGCAACCATTAATTATATTGTCAATGAAATAGAATCTAAAGGAGTTAGAAAGGTGATAGTAGAAAAAGGGACTGTAACCAATCAGGGGAATCCCACTAATAGAAAAGATGAATTAATGCTGTTATTAAGTTCTTACTTAGATAATACTGGTACCTCTGGTGATCAAAGAAGTGGTTGGATTGTTTCAAACATTATGGCTTCCCGTGTTTTAATGAAAATTTATGCCGATAGAATAGTTTCTAATTGTCAAGATATTGCTGCTGTAAAATTTATTGCCCATGGCTCAGATTACATTCAAGAATTTGCTATTCAATCTGATGGAAAAACTCGCCTACGAGATTGTATTGGTTCTGATCTTAGCTTAACTCCTAATTGGAATGAAATGTATTGTTATTAAGCTTCCAAAAGTCTTAATTAACCTCAAATATTTCTTTCATTAATTTAGCAAAAAATATGAAAATTACTCATTTATTTTTTATCACCTGTCTTGTCAGTTTAACCAGCTTAGTCTTACCAGTAAACGCTCAAACATGGCGTCGTCATCAAGAAAATAACTATCGTAATGTGGTAGCTATTGTTAAACCTCATCGGAGTGGATATTGTAGCAATCATTTTATTCGACAAGATGGCAGGGTTTATGACGCAAGAAAGGGGACTCGTGGAAGTTATTTAATTGTTGATCAAGTCGTCTCATTGACAGGTGTTATTAACACCAATAATAGAGGTGATAAAGTTTGGCAAGTTTTCTATCAACCCTCAGGCACAACCATGTGGTTACATGACTGTGATTTATCTATTCCTCAACTCGTTGATTAATTAACAATAACCCAGAGGTTTAAACATGAAAACAATTCAAAATTCAATTGCTCGTATGATTGCTAATAGAGAGCAAATTTGGCAACAATATGATCGGGCTGATTCTAATCGAAAAGACCTAAGTAAACGCTTTGCTAAATATTATAGTAATACAAGTAAAGTTACTACTATTTCCCCTTTAACTTCTCAACAATTAGCCCCTGCTGAAATTGAAGCTTGTCTCGATAAATTAGAAGAAACAGACCGTAAAATTAACCAAGAAAAGTCTAACATAGAATCTCATAAAAATGAGATAAAGTCTTTAAAAATTAAGGCTCGTAACCTAATCATTGGGCTAAGTGTAGGAGGTGCTTTCTTGTTGTTTACTTTATTTGTTTTTATTAAAGGTAACTCCTCTGATGACTCTAATTCTTCTCAACTGTATCAGTTAAATACTCAAAAAAATGTTTTAAAATTATCTAAACAAGGAGAATAATGCTTATGTTTTGGCAACAACAAATTGAAGGGTTAAACCAAAAAATTGAACAAAGTAGTCAACGCATAACCGACTATTTAGGGTTTTGTGCTTCTTTGTTCAATCATGGTAAATTAAACGGCGAACAATTACCTAATTATTTTGGAAAATTTCTCCAAGATAGCCATCTATCGACTCAATCTTATTTAGAACAGCAACCATTAGAAATAATAGGAAGTTGGCAAGATTATCGTTGGGAAAATTGGAACATTAACGATAATTTATTATCCTCATTAGAGCATACAGAATTAATTCGTATTGGTCAATTAGTTGAACAAAGATCGAGTAATAACACTTTTTGTGTTCCCGAATTTGCTCCCTTTATTGGTGGGAATAAAACTATTATTATTCGCTGTAGCAATAATACCCGTAATACGGGACTAGAATTACTGCAATCTCTTGTGATTCGTGCCGCTATTTTACTTCCTTATCAAATACGTTATACCTTCTGTGATCCCGTTAATAATGGGGGTGCATTTTTAATGCGTCGTTCCCTTCCTGAGGCTTTGATTAGAGAAAATAGTGGCGAAGTTTATCGAGATTTATTAGAAGTAACTCAAGATATTCGTCGCGTCAAAGAAACCTATTTAGATCCTCAGTCTCCTGCCTTACATTTACTCCCCCCAGATATTCGAGTCAATGAAAGATTTGAGGGGATTTTTGTCGCAGATTTTCCTAAAAGATATGACCGTAGAGATATTGAAGAATTACAAAAAATTGGTAATAGTGGACCAGAAGCTGGAAGATATGTGTTTATTCACTATAATCAAGATATTGATCTCCCTAGAGATATTAATATGAGTGGGTTTGAAAATGCCTTTTATATTGATCTCAGTAAACAGTCAAAGACAGCAACATCTTGTCAACTTCAATTTAAAGCGGATAGTATTCCCGACGCGGATTTACAAAAACAATTACTTGATAAAGTTAAACAAGCTAAACCCCCCGAACGAAAATTAGATTGGGATGATATAGTAGGAATTGATCCGCAAAATTGGTGGAATTATAGTAGTGAAGAATGGATAACCACACCTATCGGTGGAAGAGGAAGTTCTGATCAATTAAATATTTGGTTTGGTAAAGATAGCGAAGGTCATCAATGCGCTCATGGTATGCTAGGAGCAATGACTGGATCAGGAAAATCTACCCTGTATCATGGGCTTATTTTAGGCTTGGCAACTCGTTATAGTCCCTCAGAATTAAGATTTTATCTCATTGATGGCAAATATGGCGTAGAATTAGCCCCCTATCGCAATTTGCCCCATACCGAAGTAGTTTCCTTACATTCCTCCCCTGAATTATCGCGTAGTGTTTTAACTGAATTAATCGCCGAAAAAGAACGACGTAACGCCTTATTTAAAAGATTAGGGGTGTCAGAATTGGCAGGTTATCGCCGACTAGGACAACCAGAGGGCAAAATGCCCCGTATTCTTCTAATTATTGATGAATATCAGGAGTTATTTTTTAACGACAAAGAGGATACTGCTTCCAGTCAACTACTGATTTTAGCCCAACAGGGGCGAAGTGCGGGTATTCATATGTTACTCGCTTCCCAAAGGTTTGGGGCTGAAGGAATGCGGAATCAAACGGGAATTTTGGGTAATATTCACCTGAGAATGGGAATGCAGATGTCAAAAACAGAAATTCAAGCCCTGACAGAATTTGGAAAACGAGGAAAACAATTATTAATGACCTGTGATTTGCCGGGGAAAATTGTTATTAATGACCGTAGTGGCGATGATAACTCTAATTATTTTGGGAAAGTGGCATTTATCGAAAAATCTCGCCGAGATATGATCATTAACGCTTTATCTCAAAAAGCTGATCAACTCTCCCCAGAAGATTACACGGAAACAGTGGTCTTTGATGGAGATTCTCAGCCTAATTTAGCAGATAATCCTCAATTACGCCATATTTTAGATTACGGTAAATGGTTAACCTCAGAAGATTGGGAAAAAATCGCCCGTTTACCTTTCTACAAAGGAGGATTAGGCATTTCTGACTGGTTTAGTGCAGAATACCCGGTCTTAACATGGCTAGGACAAGAATTTAGTGTAAGGCAACAGGCAAGGCTGATATTACGCCGTCGTCCAAGTGAAAACGTTCTAGTTATCGGTGGAGACTATAATACAGCCCGTTATGGAATTCTATCGGCTATTTTGACCAGTCTTGCTATTAATGGCAATCTTCAACAAACTCGTTTTGTTGTGGTAGATCGCAGTGTATCCGGTACACAATGGCATTTAGCATTGGAAGAAGTATGTCAGATTATTCTAAAACCTTTGGGCTTTACGACGGCATTTAACCGCGAAAATAGAATTATTACGGCAATTTTGAACAATTTAATTCTTCAACTTGACGAAAGAAACCAACTCAGTGAAGCAGACTTGATGACTCAACCTTCTATTTTCGTCATCATGACGGAATTAGATAGAGTAGATGACTTAAGACGGAGCAATGAGCAGTCTTATAGCCCAGAAAGTCACTTAACTACTCAAATTAAGCGATTATTGAAGGAAGGACCGAGTAAAGGTATTCATCTCATCCTCAGTTTTTCAGGGATCAAGGCTTTCTCTAATGTCCTTGATATTCGGCGAAATTTAGCTTATTTTCGCCATAGAGTCGCTTTACAGATGTCAGAAGATGATTCTTTCACCTTTGTTAGTGATCGCCAAGCCTCACGTTTACAAGCAGATGGAGATGTTCCAATTAAAGCCCTTTATCGGGATACGGATAGCGATCGCACTACTCTTTTTAAACCTTATAGTACGGAATCTACACCCGAATTTAAGCAACAAATAGAGAAAATTGCTAATAGTTTAATCAAAAGAGCTTAAAGCTTAATTTAACCATGGATGACTCATTTTTACAACTCAAACACTTTCAACAGACCCTCGAACAATTCCATGATCGCGTTCAATCGGCGTGGCGAGAAGTGGAAACCACCTATGAGGATCTTTCTCCCCATTGGCAAGACCAAAAACGACAAAAACATGATGAAATGTGGCTTGATTTGCAAGAAAAGACTAATAATTATTATAGTCGCCAAATTCCCACCTATAATGATTTTTTAAACCATAAATTACAAGTATTAGAGAGGTATTTAAACGGTGGATAATTCTCGAAAAACAGCCCTTTTAGCCTATCAAACTGCACTCAATCAATATTATTTGATTTTAAGCGAAGAATTGGAATTTCTCGATACGGCATGGCGATCGCTTGATGAAGTTTTTCAAGGATCAGTCGCCGAAGAATTTACAGGTTTTTGGACAAGAACCTTGGCAGAAATGGAAGATTCAAGGCTAGAAGTTCAGAAAATCCTCAATTTTATCCAAGAAATCCCCGATAAATCTTAATCATTATGACTATTCAAGATCCCCGTATTCTCATTAACCTTCTCAATGACTTAATTGAAGAACTTAGATACTGGAAAATAACCGCCCGTGATACCCTGGATCAAATGTCATGGCATCAAAGGCAAAGTGAAGAAAAAGTGAGTCAAGCTCTGTATCATGCTTCAATTATTCAAGATCAGGCTAAAAATGATCAAAAATTAGTTGATCAGGCTAATGATGAAGTTGCTCAATTGTTATCTAATTGTCATCAAGTCTTAGAAAAAGCTCAACAAAATTTGGCAGCAGCTCAAAATACCCAAAATCAGGCGCAATCAACCTTAAATCATTGGCAAACTCAGCTAAGTCTTGCGTTAGCTTGGTTAGAAAGGGCAGAAGACCGATTACAACGTGCCATAAACGAAAGAGAGCAAGCAGAATTTACTTTACGCAGTGCAGAATCTGAATTACAAAGCGCACAATCCGCCCTCACCAGTTGCCAAAATTCAGGCTATACTGACAAGGATGGACGATATCATGCGCCCAATTGTTCTGGTCAGCAAGCTAAGGTTAGTCAAGCCCAAAATGCGGTTCAAGCTGCAATCCAACGCTTAAATAAAGCCATTGAAGAAGAAAAAGCAGCAAGAGAAGAAGTCGCACGAGCGCAAGCTAGGGTTAATTGTTGTCGAAATGCCATCGGATATGCTCAAACAGCCGTCTATCAGGCGAATATTACTTTAAATTATGCCCATAATGCCCTGAGTTTTGCCGAACGTAGTTTAGAAAACGCAGATGCAGCTAGACGGGAAGTTGATAGAGCGCAATTAGAGGCAAGCAATGAGCAGGAAATGGCAGATTTAATGTCTTTAGCCGTAAATAATGCCCGCAATTTCACGGAAGAAGCCCGAAATGATTTCAAAGGAGCGGAAAAGCAAGGAAACTCCGCTCAATGTTTAGAAATTGGGGTAACAAGAGAAATAGAATATCGAGTAGAAAGTCTGATTGAATTCAACCGTCCTTTTCAATTTTAGTGATTTTTGGAGGATAAAAAATGATGGAAGATATTGTTTGGAAGATGCAGCAGCGATCTCGCACTCTGCAAGACTATCGTAAAGATATTCGAGGCCTATGGCAAGATGAGGCTGCCAAAACCCTTAATCGTCGTTATCTTGACCCCCATGAAGATGACGATCAGAAAATGATAGAATTTTTGCAGAAACAGGTACAAGGCTTAGAAAAAACTAATGAGGAGTTGGTTAAAGCCAAAGATTATGCTTTAGAGGCTGAACGCTATTCCCAACAAGTTGAACATTTCTTAGAACGAGAAAAACAGGAAGTTAAACAAGCTTATTATTCTTATGATCGATCTATCGAATATTACGGCTTAACTCAGGCAGAATTACCTAATATTCACAGATTAATTCAACAAGCTAATCGCAGTTGTAACTAAAAAAGATATTTATATTACGAAATTTTATTAAAATAAATGTTTGATAAATATCTATCTTAGACAGAAAAAAAGATGAATAACTAAGAGAATAAAAACAATGTTAAGTTACCAGAATATCAAAACTATTTTTTCCCAGAAATCATTTTTAGCGATTGCAGCTGAAACTTATGAAAGCTATAAAACAGAAACAGGTGGCATTTTTTTAGGAATTAGAAACCCTAATAAATGGTATATTTTAGAAACCTTAGATTCGGGTCTAAATCCTATCTTTCGCCCCGGCTATTTTGAGTATGATAATGCTTATATCAACCACCTGTCTAACAAAATTGCCAGATTTTATCGAGAACCCATAGAAGTTCTTGGACTATGGCATAGACATCCAGGCAGTTTTGATTACTTTTCCTTAACTGATGATACAATTAATAAAAAATATGCTTCTCAACATTCTGAGGGAGCTATTTCAGCCTTAGTTAATTTTGACCCATTTTTTCGATTGACTATGTATCACGTTTCCCTCCCTTCTCAATCTGATTCACGACCCGAATATACTAAGCTTTCTATAGAAATTGGAGATCAATTAATTCCCAAAAATTTGCTAACTATTAAATCTTTATCTGATTATTTGTCAATAGTTAATGATTAATTTTCTTCAATCTAGTTACACAAGTATTAACTTTTTTAATACTTAACTTAATTGACGGTGAATAGATTATCAGGCTATAATCCTAAAAAGTGAAATTTCAGACTATGCCCAATCTCAATACCAGTGCTAACGTCAAAAAAAGAATTCTGATCTTCTTAGAAAGACTATTAACTCATGTTAATAAGGAATCACGAGATCATCAGTATTGGTCGAATCACCTATCTTTCAGGTGGCTTGCAGAAGGTGCATCACATCCTAAGCTAATTGTCTATACAACTTTAAAAATATTAACAGATTTTTGTCATGGAATTACTAAGCAAAAGTTAGGGGCTGCCATTACTGTTGAACAGATGAGAAATGACCTTAAGGTTTTACAAGAATGGGAAATACTAACAGATAATAGATACAAACAAGCTAAAGGCGTAGCAAATTTGCACTTTACCCTAAATCTTTGGCATTCATCAACAGAAGAAAATTTGAAAAAATTTGAGGAAGAATGGGATAAGCGTAAATCTCCCAATCTTGAAAACTCATCAGTTAAAACAGAAATAAATTATGATAATTTCGGATTAATTCCTGATATTTCTCAGATTTATGGTAGAGAAAAAGAACTAGAATTATTAAAACAAAAGTTTTTTCAAAATAGTCCCCCGTGTAAAATTATCGGAATTTTCGGAATAGCAGGAATCGGAAAAACATCTCTTGTCTGTAAACTGATTGAGCAAATTCAAGAGGAATTTTATCGTGTTATCTATTGGTCTTTTTTGAATCCTCCTTTACCCCTAGAATTTCTGGAAAATACAAGTAATATTATTTCACAGAATATTAGTTTTAAGACAGAAGATAAATTTAAAATAAAACTGATAAAATTTATCAAGATACTAGCCAAATATCGTTGTTTATTGTTTTTAGATAATATTGATGCGATTATTGAGCATGAAAACTATCGAGAATATAGCGAAATTTTACAAGCAATTGGTCAGTCAAAGCACAATAGCTGTTTAATTATAACCAGTCGAAAAATTCCTCAAGAACTTGAATCGTTAGCGGGAAATAAGACTTCAACCTATTTCCTAGAGTTACAAGGACTTGACTATCAAACTGGACGACAAATTTTGGGAGATATTGACACCTTTCATGGTACAGAGGATGAATGGCAATTTTTAATTCAACAAGTCTGTCACGGCAATCCTTTATTCATCAAATCTATCGCTCATCATATTCAAGAAGTTCATCATAATAACCTCTCGGATTTTCTTTTAAAAGGGAATCTTCTGATAGAAAAAGTCGAGTCTATTTTAAATTCTTACTTTCAGCAACTATCTAATTTAGAAAAAGCGATTATTTTTGAGTTAGCGATTAATCGAAATCCAGTTTCTTTGTCGGAACTAGAACATAATATTATCATTGAACCTGACGGCAAAAGTATCCAAGAAGGGATCAGATCATTATCTAGCAAAATTCTGTTAGATAAAAAAGATGACTACTTTACCATACATCCTCTACTGATTGAATATTTCACTCAAAAAATTATTACCATAGCAACCGAAGAAATCAAAACTCAAAAATTCCAATTATTAAGAAGTAACTCCTTGACTAAAACTACTGTTCCTGATTATCTAAGAAAGATTCAAATTAATGTTATTTTACACCCAATAATCAATAACTTAATCCATAATTTTCAAGAAAATTATCTAGAAAGCAAACTAATTGATTGTTTAAAGACATTAAAAAATGAACCTTCTGGACAAATTGGCGGCATTGCTGGCAATATCATTAACTTACTTAATATACTGAAAAATGGTCACTTAATCGGCTACGATTTTTCCCATATCTCCATTCGACAAGTCGATTTCTCAAACATTAGACTCAACCAAGTAGATTTTTCATACTCACAGTTTTTTGACTGTATTTTTCCTCAAACTTGTGGCAGTATTTTATCAATTTCTTGCAGTCAGTTTAATCGCTCTTTTCCAAGAGAAGAGCTTTTAGCAACTGGTGACAGTCATGGGATGATTTACCTCTGGAAAGTCAAACAAGACGGAAAATTAGAATTAAGCAAAAGTTTTCCTGCTCACGGAAGCTGGGTGTGGTCAGTAGCCTTAAATTCCGAGGGACAGTTACTAGCAAGTGGGGGACAAGACGGAATTGTTAAAATTTGGTCTATTACAACAGATATATCTATAAATTGTCATTCTTTGCCCCATCCTTCTCAAAAACATTATGCTCCTATTAGAGCCGTTACTTTTAGTGCTGATAGTAAGTTTTTAGCCACAGGAAGTGAGGACAAAACCATCAAAATATGGTCAGTTGAAACAGGAGAATGTCTCCACACCCTTGAAGGACATCAAGAACGAGTGGGTGGTGTTACTTTTAGTCCAAATGGTCAACTTTTAGCCAGTGGCAGCGCTGATAAAACTATCAAAATATGGTCAGTTGACACGGGAGAATGTCTCCATACTCTTACAGGACACCAAGATTGGGTTTGGCAAGTTGCCTTTAGTTCCGATGGTCAACTTCTAGCCAGTGGAAGTGGGGATAAAACCATTAAAATATGGTCTATTATAGAAGGAAAATATCAAAATATTGATACTTTAACAGGACACGAAAGCTGGATTTGGTCAATTGCTTTTAGTCCGGACGGTCAATATATAGCCAGTGGGAGTGAAGATTTTACACTGCGATTATGGTCAGTAAAAACCAGAGAATGTCTTCAATGTTTTAGGGGATATGGCAATCGATTATCATCAATTACTTTCAGCACCGATAGTCAATATATCTTGAGTGGTTCTATAGATCGTTCGATCCGATTATGGTCTATCAAAAATCATAAATGTCTTCAACAGATTAATGGTCATACTGACTGGATCTGTTCAGTAGCTTTTAGTCCCGATGGAAAAACATTGATAAGTGGAAGTGGAGATCAAACGATTAGATTATGGTCAGGGGAAAGTGGCAAAGTAATTAAAATTTTACAAGAAAAAGATTATTGGGTTTTATTGCATCAAGTCGCAGTTAGTCCGAATGGTCAACTGATTGCTAGTACCAGTCACGATAACACCATCAAACTTTGGGATATTAGGACAGATGAAAAGTACACTTTTTCCCCAGAACATCAAAAGCGCGTATGGTCGATCGCTTTTAGTCCTAATAGTCAAATATTGGTGAGTGGTAGTGGAGATAATTCTGTTAAGCTTTGGTCAGTTCCGAGAGGATTTTGTCTTAAAACTTTTGAGGAACATCAGGCCTGGGTATTATCAGTAAATTTTAGTCCTGACGGAAGATTAATAGCAACTGGTAGCGAAGATCGAACTATAAAACTCTGGTCTATTGAAGATGATATGACTCAATCTTTGCGGACTTTTAAAGGTCATCAAGGAAGAATTTGGTCTGTTGTCTTTAGCTCTGACGGTCAGCGATTAGCCAGTTCAAGTGATGATCAAACGGTCAAAGTTTGGCAAGTCAAAGATGGTAGATTAATTAATAGTTTTGAAGGTCATAAGTCTTGGGTATGGTCAGTAGCTTTTAGTCCCGATGGGAAGTTACTAGCAAGTGGGGGGGATGACGCAACAATCCGAATTTGGGATGTTGAAACAGGTCAACTTCATCAACTCCTGTGTGAACATACTAAAAGTGTCAGGTCAGTCTGTTTTAGTCCCAACGGTAACACATTGGCCAGCGCAGGTGAAGACGAGACGATTAAACTTTGGAACCTAAAAACAGGAGAGTGTCAGAACACTTTACGCTCTCCTAGACTTTATGAACAAACAAATATTAAGGGAGTAGAAGGGTTGAATTATGAAACGAGCAACACCATGAAAATTTTAGGAGCTTTTCTGTCACGTTGAAGAGAGGATAGAAGTTAGCCAAGGGAGTCTCAATGAGAGGTAATCCCGATCTGAAAATCCCTAAAACCCCACTTCATAATTCATAAGTAGGTAGGTGTTAAAAGTTGTCAGATCCCCCCGCCTATCGGCACCCCCCTTATCAAGGGGGGCAGGGGGGATCGAACCTAAAATCTATTTTTAATTTAATTATAACCAGCTACTTAATTCATCATTCATCATTCATCATTCATCATTCATAATTCCCATGTAGTCTTAACGGGTTACTCCATCCACCACCGGACGGACATCGCTGCCCTCAAAATAGCCGGGGTTACCTGTCCAGTTGAAATCCGAAACGCGGATGTTGAGTATTCCCAACTGCAGCACTGGGTTATAGCGCAAAATTAAACTATAGGTGCGACGACTCCATTCGAGAAAATATTCTGTACTGATTTCCTTAGCTTGATCGATACTATAAATGCTCTGGAAACCCACGCGAATCGGACCATATACCTGTTGAGTTATACCATAGGACATTGTTTGTTGATCAACAAAGCGATCAAAGAAAAAGGGTGATTGTCCGTTAACTAAACCCTGACTAAAACTGAGATTAAATCCAGTATAGTCGAACAAATTGCGGGAAAAACGCCCAAACTGTCCTAATAATCCCACAGTTCCCGTGACGGAATTTTGCGTCTCTCCATTAGTGTAATAACTGGTGACACCGGTGACACCAGTGACAATAGCAATATAGGGTTGAACGGGAAGAGGAGAAAATCTTAAACCTTGGTCGGGAGTCGGTGGTAAAGTAAGGGCAGACCAGAGTAAAAAACTGCGATTGAGGGAGACAGCACCCTGAAAACGGCTTAAATTAGTAACATTATCCGTTGCATTGGCCGCTAGGAGATCACTGCGATCGGTGGGTGCGTTAACATTCTGAACAGAAGCTTGATAACTGAGTCTAATATCCGTATTCGGGACGACAATCACCGGTGAGGTCAAAATTGCCCCAAAACTGCTATTAACCGTCTGAAAACCCAAAGAACCGTTAAAGAGACGCTCGCGATAATTGTACTCCACATTGAGCAGATAGGGATCCTGCAACTGTCCGATCGTCTGTTGAAAGCGAATCTTAGAACGAACACTATTTTCGATCTGTTCCAAATCTAAATTAGAAAAAGAAGCTGTTGCTTGAAAAAACGAGCGCTCACCAAAATTAGTGGCAAAATTGCCCAATAAACCGAAAGCTTTCGGACTAAGGGCCGAAACTTCGCCACCTCCGGGGTTAGCTGAGGGAAAAGCATCGGGATTAAGGACTTTTTGAATTAAATATTGCGGTGTCAACTCAAAAAGAGTCTTCGGTGTCTCCACTAAAGTTAGGGGACTTTCTACGAAAAATCCGCCCCGATCCTCCCCATCATAGCCTGGGGCAATTAAAAAAGGACGACGACGACGGCGATCAAACGTAAGACTATTAATAAAAGTGGGTGCCACTACCCGTTGATCGAAAACCAACTGGGAATTACTCATCCGTAACTCATCGGTAAAGGGGCCGGTACTGCGAAAAGTGGCGGAATTAGCTCGAACTTCCAATTCAGGGGGGGAAAAAGGGTCATTCGTCAGACGCACATTAGTGGCATTCCACACCTTACCATCAAAATTCAAGCGTTCGGCCTGAAAACGGACACGATTAATCGTTCCCCCCGATGGACTACTAATATTCTGTCGATCGCGTCGACTGGGATCCTGTCCCCCGACGACAAATTGAAAACCCTCTCCCGTGGTGATTCTCTGCAAGGGTTGATTTAATGCCAAACGATCGGTTAGGGTTCCAAAAGAACCACCGGCCCCCACATCCGTGGGCAGCGTTTGTCCTAAATCCCTAGCGGTGCTGGGTTGAAAAATCTCCCCATTAGCATTAAATACCACACCGCTATCCTGGACGAAATAATACTCAAAGCGATCGCCGCGCAGGATTTGATCTCCCCGGGTTAGGATCACCTGGCCCTCCGCTACCGCTAACTTTTCGGGAAGATTAATCTGTAAGCGATCGGCTGTTAGTACACTTTGGGCAAAACGTAGGGTGACATTACCCCTAGCGGTGATAATCTGCCGATTTTGGTCAAATTCCTGCTCATCGGCCACTAATTCTAGGGGCTTTTCCCCTTCTGGATTAACTGCATCGGTCTGAGCTAGGCTGTTATTGAGGGAAATCAAGTATTCTTGGCTGGTTTTTTCGCCTTTTTTCCGCACTAATAGCCGAGTTGAGCCATTTTTCTGGTTAAGAGCTTTTTGATTTAATCCTGAAACTATCTCGGTTTCGGGATGAATGGTGACACCAACGGCTGCGGGGGGTGGAGAATTCTGGACAGAAAGGGGTTTTCCTAAAGCTGCCGCATCACCCGCACTGCTAGGTAAAGGTTCTAAGGGAATACCCTGATCGGGAACCAAGGGTTTTACCTCGACGGTTTCCGGGGGTGGAGTGACGGTGAGGGGAATAGAAACGCTCTCTTCTGAAGGCTTTTTTGCCTCTAGAGGTGCTGGGGTGACAGGGAGGGGAACTACAGACGTGGGAATATTTTCAGCAACTTGGCGCTCCTCCGTTTCCGGTTCGGCTACAGTATTAATCAGGGCAGGTGGTTCAACAGCTAAGAAAAAAAAAGACATGACTGCACGAGTCGGCGATCGAAATAGAGGACGAGCGAACCTCAATGATACTACCACGATCATTATTTCTAGGGAGACAGGGAAAGTCCGATAACTTGTTCCCTGTGTCTCTACCCTAGAACCAGTTTGATAATTGTCTTCTACTCAAAGTCTTTGCGTCCGGGGTTACGGGTAGGATCGCCAGAAAGGAAGCCAAAGATAAAAAGTAAGACAAAGAAGGAAACAACGATATAAACGGCGATTTTTAGGGTTAACATTACTAAGACGTTCTCCTTAGACTAGATTAATGCAATAACAGGGTTAGCATACCTTGACCTACTTTACCCTATTTGAGTGATCCCTGAACAGAGAAAAGTGATCAGTCTTCAGTTATCAGTTATCAGTTATCAGTTATCAGTGAGCAGTTATCAGTGAGCGGTGAGCAGATGTGAGTTTTGGCTCTTCTAGGTTCTGTGTGATAAGTTTAACTTACAGAGGATTGATCGATCTTTGTGTCCTTTGTGTCTGGAGTGGTTCGTTCCACTCACTGCCCCAAGACTGTATCTTAGAATACATTTTACCCACCAAACCTGGGAGAGCCGAGTTTTTAGTTTACTGTTTACTGTTTACTGATCACTGAAAATACGACTAAATAGCCTATTTTTAGCCAATTTATGAATAATCTCGGTAAATTATATGTGGTGGGAACGCCGATCGGCAATTTAGACGATCTGACTTTCCGATCCCTGGCAACTCTCAAAAAAGTCGCTCTAATTGCCGCCGAAGATACCAGACACACCGGCAAATTATTACAGCATTTTGATATTTCAACCCCTCAAATTAGTTACCATGAACATAATCGCCTTTCCCGTCTCGATGAGTTATTAAATATTCTCAGCCAAGGTCAGGATATCGCTTTGGTTACTGATGCGGGAATGCCGGGGATTTCTGACCCGGGTTATGAGTTAATTAAAGCTTGTATAGAAGCTCAGATCGAAGTGGTTCCCATCCCCGGAGTAACGGCGGTAATTACTGCTTTAGCGGTGTCGGGATTACCCACGGAAAGATTCTGTTTTGAAGGATTTCTTCCGGGTAAGGAAAAGCTGAGACAAGAGCGCATAGAGAGTTTAAAAACCGAAACAAGAACGATGGTTTTTTATGAAGCACCCCACAAACTTATTAAGACTTTGGAGGATTTAGGCGAAACTTTTGGCCCAACGAGAAAGATAGTTTTAGGTCGGGAATTAACTAAGCTTTACGAAGAAATTTGGCGAGGAACTATCGCCGAGGTGATTAATTTATATCGGGAGAATAAAACTCCTAAAGGAGAATTTACGCTCGTAGTTATGGGCAACGATCAGGCCGATAATATCCAATTATCCGACGAGGAATTAAAACGGGAATTACAACAAATTATAGAACGGGGAGTTAGTCGATCGCAAGCCAGCAGACAATTAGCACAGGTTACTAATTTATCCCGCAGTCGTTTATACAAATTAGCCCTAGAAATTTGATGATTATCAATTTTTATTCCCACCGCTAATCCTCGATTATTTAGCCGATTGAAGTAACAAAATTCCCCCGGCAGTTAATCCTAAAATGTTGGGCAACCAAGCGGCCATCAAGGGGGTTAAAACTCCGCCAATGCCTAAGGAACTGGTGACAAAAGATAGGAGATAATAGGAGAAAATTAGGACAATACAAATACCGAAACTGGTGGCTTTATTAGAATTTTGGGGACGCAATCCCAAGGCTGCCCCAATCATGCCAAAAACTAAACAAACAAAGGGTAAAGATATTTTCTGCTCGATTTGAACCTGTAGTTTTCTAATTTTGGTAGGATTGCCACTTAATTGCATTATTTTTAGGTATTCCTGCGCTTGTCTTAGGGTCATTTCTGAACCATCTCGCGCCCGAAAAGCTAAATCTAAAGGGGTACGCGGTAGGGCTAATTGTTGATGTTGAAAGCGGACAATATTACGATAGGAACCATTAGGATCAATTAGATAAATTGTGCCGTTATAAAAATCCCAGATATTCTTTTCAATATTCCAAGAAGCTGATTCTGAGGTAATAATTTGATTAACTTCCGGTTGGGTGCGATCGAGAATGGTTAAACCTAACATTTCTTGACCGTTAAATCTTTCAGCATAAAATAACCTTCTTAATACTGTTTGCGATTCCCCTCCATCCGGTGGCCGCACTTTGCCGTATTCAGGATAAATAATATTATCTTCAATAAAAGATTTGCGATTTGGTCGCAGAGCTTTCGTCATGGTAGCATTAGCTTCATAACTAGCAGCTGGAGCCACATAATCATTAAAAATGTAGGTTAATCCCGTCACTATTAAACTTAGCACAATGGCGGGAATTATTAGGCGATAAACACTAATTCCAATACTTTTAAAAGCAATCAATTCGCTATCACTGGCTAAACGACTGTAGGCCATTAAAGCTGCTAAAAGTATCGACATGGGAAAGGCTAAAACAATAAACTCTGGCATTTTTAATAAGAGAATTTTTAGGGCCAAAGTAAAAGGTAAACCCGACTCAGTAATCCGTCTCACTAAATCAAATAAAGTCCCGATCGCCACTCCCAAAGAAGTGAATAAACCCATACCAAATAGAAAGGGTAATAATAACTCGACAAAAATATAGCGGTCTAAGATGGTAAATCCGGGTATTCTACTTAAATTTCCTTGCCAATTGCTAACTTTCATGATATAATGCAGCGATTTTTTATTAATAACAATTATCTCAAAAAATTATCACCCAAATAATACTGACGCACCAGAGGATTATTATAAAGTTCTTCACCACTTCCCGCCGCTAAAATCTGCCCTTCGCGCATAATATAAGCCCGATTAGTAATAGCCAAAGTTTCTCGCACATTGTGATCAGTAATTAAAATTCCCATCTGACGATCCCTTAAACCAGCAATCATCGCTTGAATCTCAGATACAGCGATTGGATCCACCCCGGCGAAAGGTTCATCTAATAACAAAAATCTTGGTCCGTTGACTCCCACCGCTAAAGCGCGAGCTAATTCCGTCCTTCTTCTTTCTCCTCCAGAAACGTAAGCTCCTTTAGTGCCAACAATCTTATCGAGGCGAAATTCTTTTAATAAATTATAGAGACGATTTGCCCGTTGGGAAAAGGGAACTCCCGACTGTTCTAGGGCTAACTGAATATTTTCTGATACAGTTAAATAACGAAAAATACTGGCCTGCTGCGTCAGATAGCCAATACCCAGACGCGCCCTTTGATTAAGGGGTAATTTGGTAATTTCTTTTTGATCGAGCCAAACGCGCCCTTGATTCGGTTTAATTAATCCCGTGGCGATATAAAAAGTTGTGGTTTTCCCCGCGCCATTTGGTCCTAATAACCCGACAATTTCCCCCGGGGCAACGGTAATACTCACTCGGTTAACCACGAGCCTTTTCCCGTAGGATTTATGGATATTTTCTAATACTAAAGTCATCTTTATCCGGTGTTGGGGTGTGGGG
>NZ_JAQMSY010000180.1:0-17510 GCF_028329095.1 Microcystis sp. CS-574 | reverse complement strand
GGTTTTGATAACCAAATTAAAGCAGCTCTAAAGAGTTTTGAGTTAAAAGTTAAACTTCAAGTTTTCATTCAGGACGAATGTACTGATTAACTAATTTTTTGGGGAAAATTAGTTAACCCGTCATTATAACATATAATTAATTTGCAAGAGTTCTAATGTAATCTTCAGATGGCAAAGATGGTTAATTACCCTTAGCCATCCTCTCCCCACTCCCCACACTTCTTAAACAGGATTTAGGGACTTGCGCTTTGATAATGTACCTTTTGGGCGAACGCAGTTCGCCCCTACATTGTGGACAAAATCCGTTACTGTAGGGGCGCAAAGCTTGCGCCCTCCGATCGATTGGGATATTATTACCACGCAAGTCCCTTAGTCTAGGATACCTGCTAGGAATAAAGAAAAATGATATTACTTTCGATCGCCCATTGGGTCAATTCCGTGCGATTATGAAGACCGGTTTTATGAAGCATATTCGACACATGACTTTCGATTGTCCGTTGACTAACATTGAGTTTTGCGGCGATTTCCCGATTAGCCAGTCCCTGGGCGACCAATTGTACTACTTTTAACTCCGTTGGGGTTAATTCCACATTACCCGGAACCTGAACAGGGGTGACATCCGGGGAATGGATGCGGGTGCTGCGTTTCGGCAACTGGCCCGCTTGTTTGAGGGAAGACTCCACCAGGGCCACTAATTCTTCCGGTTCAAAGGGTTTGACCATATAAAAATCGGCCCCGGCGGTTAAACCTGTTACCTTGTCCTGACTTTGACCCTTAGGGGAGAGAAAGATCACGGGAAGGCCACTAAAACGAATGTCCCGACGAATTGTTTCGAGGAAGGCATAACCGTCCATTTCCGGCATCATCAGATCACAGATAATCATATCGGGCATTTCCCTTGCTTTGGCAGCATTTGCCCCGCGTTCAAGGATTGCCAGGGCCTCGGGACCGTTTTCTGCGGTTGTCACCCTATAACCACGAAACTCTAGATAATCCTTCACCAAAAGTATTAAATTTGGGTCATCGTCGATTAATAAAAGTTGTTTGTTGTCTTTGTTGGTCTCTTTCATCGCTATTTTCCGGGCTGCAGGGTTGGGGGAATGGAGACGGACAAAGGATCGACAGGCAAGAGGCAAAAGGTAGTTAGGGTTTCCTGAATAAATCTAAAAACCTTATCCAACAAGGTTTTTAGACTTTTTTTCTCTCAAAAAGTGCCGACCATTGGAGTGATTGGGGGGAAAATTCTGGGACTTTTTCCCTAAAAATTAGGTAATTGACTCCCTCAAAATCGGTAAAACCCTACACCCCACACCCCACACCCCACACCCTGCCCCCACGAAAAACTTTTTGCCGCAAACCCTAATTAATTGTGTTTCAGCTAGTTTTAACGCTGTTTTCCTCTATTGTTTCGGGTTCTTCTTCTGGACAGTTCAGGGAAATTGCCGGTAAATCGTGGCAAAGGAAAGCATATTCAGTGACGATTTGATTACCGATTAGGTGTTCTTGGATAATTCTTTCGATCGCTTCCTTGTTGACCCTTCCATACCAGACTCCTTCCGGGTACACTAATAAAATCGGGCCTTGGCTGCAAACCCGCAAACAGTTGGCTTTAGTGCGAAAAATACAGCCCGGACGGTCGGTGCTAGGGCGATCGAGTTGTAATTCACTTAACCGCTTCTTTAAATAATCCCACACTTCTAACCCTTCTTCCTTGTCACAACATTTTGGCTTAGTCTGATCGCAGCAGAGAAATAGATGACGCTGGATCTGGGCTAGTCCCAACTTAGCCACATTTTCCCCCAAGATATCTCTGGTGTCTGTTTTTTCCATAAATTTTTTTTATCAATTAAACCCTTGACATTGAACAGAAAATGTGCATAGCCGACTAAAATTTCGGTTTGAGGATGTAACGATAGATGAGATAAAAGATAGCGGCAAGGATTAAAGCACTTAAAACTGCGCTAACTAGCCGTAAAATCGCCGTTAAAATCGAAAAAGTCACAAAAACCCCCGCCACTGCCACGACTACCTGTGCTGGTGTGGACAGGCTGCCGTACCAAGTTTTCACTTTTTCGAGGGTGGCAGCGAAACTAACCGGGGTATCAACGGGGGGAAAATCGTCGGTTTCGATTTCCACTTCCACTTCCTCTGGGGTATATTTAGTATCGAACGGTTCGGGAGACTGCATAAACACTCAAGCTACTTAACACTTCATCCCTATTCTATCGATGATTGGGGTTGACAGGGGTTGGGGCGAAATTAATGTAACAATGAGTTTATCAATAGCTAGACGACTGGAATCTATGAGCCTATCGACTGCCACCGTTACCGCCATCAATTATTCTGATGCTACCATCACTAGGGCCCAACGCGCCCTCTGTTGTTCTCCTTTCCGTGTCACCCTATTCGCCGCTATGCTGGAGCAAAGTGTATCACTTTTGAGCATTCCGGGTGCTGGGGGTTTAGAGAAAGGTTATACTTCCAGACTGCTGACGGAAGCAGCAGTGGAAAGCTATCTTCTCTGGTTGATTAAAGTGGGAATTTTGCGACGCGAAGTAGATGGACAGGGGATAACCGATAGTTTTCGTCTCACTCCTTTGGGGAGGAAATTAATAGAAAAATGGCAACCCCAAGGGGACTTTTTCCCTCAACCCACTTTCTGGCAAAGATTTTTAAATACTCTGCAACGTTGGTTTTCTTTTTAATGCTGTTGGGAGTCAGTTATCAGTTATCAGTTATCAGATGTGAGTTTTCAGTTATTAGCCTCTTGCATGAGTGCCTGTCCTTATAAGTAGCATATACTCAACGGATTTAGTATCAACTGATTACTGTTTACCGATTACTGTTCACTGAAAATGCTCAATTAAAAAAACTAGATGAAAGCAATTATGGTAGTGGGGACGACTTCCCACGCGGGTAAATCTTTTTTAACTGCCGCTTTATGTCGTTTATTCAACCGGAAAGGTTGGCAGGTAACACCCTTTAAAGGTCAGAATATGGCTCTTAATGCCTATGTTACCGCCGGAGGGGAAGAAATGGGTCACGCCCAGGCGGTGCAAGCATGGGCTGCGGGGACAGTTCCCCGGGTAGAAATGAACCCAATTTTATTAAAACCCCAGGGAAATATGACCTCTCAGGTGATTATTAAAGGTAAGGCTGTTGGTGTCACCACGGCAGCGGATTATTATCAGAATTATTTTGACCAAGGTTGGCAAGCAATTAAAGAATCTTTAGCCAAATTATCGGCAGAATTTGATCTAGTTGTCTGTGAAGGTGCGGGAAGTCCGGCAGAAATAAATCTCAAACATCGCGATTTAACTAATATGCGGGTGGCTAAATATCTCGATGCCGCTACTATTTTAGTGGTGGATATTGATCGCGGGGGAGCTTTTGCTCACGTCGTCGGTACGTTAGAATTATTAGAACCGGAGGAAAGAGCTTTAATTAAAGGTATTGTGATCAATAAATTTCGCGGACAAAAATCTCTCTTAGATTCGGGGATTACTTGGCTAGAAGATTATACAAAAATTCCCGTGTTGGGAGTTCTTCCCTATAGTGATATCTTTTTAAGTGCCGAGGATTCTCTCAGTTTACTCGATCGCCCCGCCCAAAAACCCAAAGCTGAACTAAATATCAGTGTCATTCGTCTGCCTCATATCGCTAATTTTACGGATTTTGACCCTCTCTGTGGTGAAGCAACAGTTAATCTACGTTATCTAGAATTACAGGAATCTTTAGGTGATCCCGATGGGGTAATTATCCCCGGTTCTAAAACCACTGTCGCTGATTTAATTGCTCTTAATCAAAGTGGTATGGCTAATCAATTACAAGCCTATCACCAAAAGGGAGGTATTATCTTTGGCATCTGTGGTGGTTTGCAAATGTTAGGGCGATTAATCCTGGATCCTGACCATCGAGAAGGTCCCGATAGTGAGGCAGCTGGCTTAAATTTACTGCCGTTAAAAACGGTAATTACTGCCGAAAAAATTACCCGTCAACGACAAGTTTTATCCAATTATCCCCAAGGTGGTTTACCAGTAACAGGATACGAAATTCACCAGGGAATAAGCGAATGGGAAAGTGAATCAGGTTATCAAAAAATGTTCGAGGAAGATGCTAGTCTAGGAATTGTCAGTGATTCTCTCTCAATTTGGGGCTGTTATTTACATGGTATCTTTGATAATGGTTCTTGGCGAAGAAATTGGCTAAATCATCTGCGTCAGCGTCGCGGTTTATTATCTTTGCCTACGGGAATTGCTAACTATAGTGAACAAAGAGAAATAACCCTAGATAATATGGCTAATTTATTGGAAGAACATTTAAGTCTTAAACCTATTTTTGCTCATTTGTAAGGAGAAATTATGACTATTGCAGTGCGTTTTTTACCCGATGATATCATCATAGAAGCGGAAACGGGAGAACTATTATTAGATGTAGCCAAAAAAGCAGGAATTGACATTCCTACTGGCTGTTTAATGGGTTCCTGTCACGCCTGTGAAGTAGAATTAGATGATGGTACTCAAATTTGTAGTTGTATTACTGGTATCCCGGGCGATCGAGATTCTTTAACCGTTCATTTATACTCCGATCCGCTCTGGTAGTTGCTCCCTTAGATCTAGTCAAACTTGGGAACAATCCAAGCCGCTATAATAGCCAATAAAACAACAATTTCTAAGACTTTATATAAGTTAAGAGATTGTAGCCACTGAAAACTATTAGCTAGACGCAAACTTAACCCCCATTGACGTAATTGAGATAACCATAATTTCGGATTATCTTGTTCACGAAAACCCCATTTAAGGATAGACAATAACAGGGGAACTCCTCCCACTTTAGCAGTCATGAGCAGGTGCAGCACCAGACCTACTGCCATAATTAACCAACTGAGCAAATGGGCATAATACCAAAAGTGATTTAATTCCCCTTCCGGTAGCCATTTGGAATCCATCATCCGGCCACTATACAAAGCAAAAGTTAGGGCAAAAAGAATTAAAGTATTGACTAAACGATGGAGACTGTACCACCAAATCGGCTTACCAAATTGGGTTAATTTGTTAAGAGAATCACTTTGAATTAATCTTTTGTTGCCGCGACGAAAAGCATAGATAGCAAAAACGGGAAAGATAATCAGAGTATAGAGGCCAAAAGTACCATGAATACTTTCAATTTCTTGATATTCTGGTAGGGGCAGTTTCAACCAACGACCGTCAAAAGTATCATAAGTCCAATAGGCCGTAACCATGGCGGCAATGAGGACAATTCCCGTGAATCCGTGCAGAATTCGCAGTAAAAGAGGTTGATAAGGTTGATTAGTTTTCATAAACTCGATCGATACAATAGGGTATATAAACTTGGCCAGATACTATGTTAACTAATCCTTGGCTCGTCGCTGTTCTTCTCAATACCATCCTCCTCGGAATCGCTGCAATTGCCCCAAAAAAGCTCTTAACTCGGATGGGTTATCTCCATGCTTGGGTTTTAGGGGTAATTGTCTGGGGAAGCTTGGGATGGCGCGGTTATCTGATTGTTTTATTCTATTTCCTCGTCGGTTCTACTGTCACCCGCATCGGTTTAGCGCGCAAGGAAGCGGAGGGAATCGCCGAAAAAAGAGCGGGGGTACGCGGTCCAGAAAATGTCTGGGGTTCCGCTTTAGCAGGGGCAATTTGCGCTATCCTCAGTCTTTTTGCCGCTTCTCCCTGGGATTACCTGTTAATACTCGCTTATGTGGCTAGTTTTAGCACTAAATTAGCCGATACTACTGCCAGTGAGGTGGGTAAAGCTTACGGTAAAACTACTTATCTAATCACTAATTTTAAATCCGTCCCCCGGGGAACAGAAGGTGCTGTTAGTTTGGAAGGAACGCTCGCCGGTTTGCTGGCAGCCACGGCGATTTCCCTGTTAGCATGGACTATCGGTGCGATCGATCTTCTTGGTGTGTTATGGTGTGTAATTGCAGCCTTTATCGCCACCAATATCGAAAGTCTCATCGGAGCTACCCTACAAACCCGCTTTCTGTGGTTAACTAATGAATTAGTCAATGTGATCAATACGGTTATCGGTGCGATCGTGGCTATAATGTTAAGCTTGCTCTGGTCTTTCCGCTAAAGTTAAGTGACTAAAAAAATTTTTCAGAGAATATCTATGCTAAAGTGGCGTTTTTGTGCATTGTCCCTGCTGTTACTGCTAATTACTGCCTGTGGGACGGAAAATCAACCGAATTCTAGTTCTAACACTGCAAATAGTCCCAGTGCTGACCGCTTGCAAACGGTGAAAAATCGCGGTAAGTTAATTTGTGGCATTAACGGAGAAGTGCCGGGGTTTAGCTTTGTTAATGAAAAAGGCGAATATTCGGGCTTAGATGTGCAAATTTGCCGAGCCATTGCGGCGGCTCTCTTTGATGATCCCGCCAAAGTCGAATATCGTAAACTTAGTCCCCAAGAGAGATTTACTGCTGTACAGACGGGAGAAGTGGACATTCTCAGTCGCAACACCACCTGGACGATTAACCGGGATACCGCTCTGGGGATGGAGTTTATCACCCCGGTTTTCTATGATGGTCAAGGAATTATGGCCACGAAAGCCAGTAATATTAAGAAATTAGAAGATTTGAGCGGAAAGTCCATTTGTGTGCTATCGGGAACCACCACGGAACAAAATCTGGCCGATGCCATGGCAAAAGCGGCAGTGCAAGGTTATAAACCGATCGTTTCCGATGATGTGGAGGCTTTATATACAGCTTATCAGGCGGGGCGCTGTCAGGCTGTCACCTCCGATCGCTCCCAATTGGTGGCCCGGCGCTCGGTTTTTCCCCGACCGCAGGATCATCAATTATTAGAAGTGGTAATATCGAAGGAACCCTTGGCCCCGGCCGTGGCCGATGGTGATCCCGCTTGGTCGAATGCCGTCCGCTCGATCGTTTTTAGTTTAATTCAAGGGGAAGAATTCGGGATTAACTCCCAAAATATTGCCACTTTTGCCGATAGCAAAGACCCCAGTATTCGGCGCTTTTTGGGTATTGATGAGAAATTAGGCGAAGATATGGGTTTACCCAATGATTTTGCCCAAAGAGTCTTAAAACAGGTGGGTAATTACGGTGAAATTTATGATCGTGAAATCGGTAAACCCCTGCAACTCGATCGAGGTTTAAATAATCTTTGGACAAAGGGCGGTTTATTGTATTCTCCTCCTTTTCGTTAATTTTAAGATTGTGTTTTCTGGCGGGGAATATAGACCCCTATGGCTGCTGGAATAACCCGAAATATGGCGGGAGTAGTGCTAGTAATTTCGCCATCGGTGTTGATACTATGGGGTTTACGAGTCTCAATTTGAATTTCTTTACCGTTAAGAGTTCTCACCCAAGATAATAAACCCTGTTGTCCTCGCGGTAATGTCCACAAAAGCGGGAAAATTTGCCACCAGTGTTCAATTTCTAGGCTATATAAATCTAACCTTTGATCGTCGATTTGGGCATCGTAAGCGATCGGCATTCCTCCCCCATAATAACGACCATTTCCGATCGCTATTTGTAGGGTTTTAACTTTGATATTTTCTCCATCAATACCGATCATAGCGGTAAAAGGACGGGTTTTACTTAATACCTGTAGGGCTGTCCAAGCATAGGCCAAAATTCCCAAACGTCGCTTTAAACCCTTGCTCAGTTTCTGGGTAATTTTCACACTTAATCCTAAACTAGCCACGTTGAAAAAGTATTTATTATTTACCCAACCTAGATCGATATATTTTAAATTACCTTCGGCAATAATTCGACAGGCTTCGGCAATAGAATTCGGTATCCCTAAAGTCCGGGCTAAATCATTAGCGGTTCCCAGAGGTATAATGCCTAGGGGCAGTTGAGTTTCTACCAACACATCCGCCATAGCATTAAGAGTCCCATCGCCACCACCGACGATAACTAAATCAATACTAGAGCGATATTTTTCCAGCAAAAAAGGTATATCTTCTACCTTTTTCAAAGGGACGCTGATAATTTCAAAATCCCAATGATTGAGCAGATCAACAGTTTGAGCAAAGTTTTCTTTACCCTTGCGCGAGTGACGATTGATTAGTAGTAAAGCTCTTTTAGTCATAGGTAAGTTTCTCAGTAGCATCAATATCTGAAGATAAACCAAGTTGGATAAGGCTTTTAGACTTTTTTCTCCTCAAAAAGTGCGGCTCTCTTATTCTTTGTGTGATCTCGCGTAGCGAGCGCGTTGCGACCAGTTTAACTTACTATAGAAGCGATCAATCTTTGTGTCCTCTGTGTTTCTGTGGTTCCTTCCACTCGCTCGCCAGCAGGACTGTATCTTAGAATACATTTTACCCACCAAACCTAAGAGAGCCAATGGAGGCGGCTCTAAATACTGGGACAAGAAATATAATGGTACTGGAAACACGTCGGTAAATTATGCTCCTCTCAGTGGAGGAGTTGGATATCTAACTGATGGCATAATTCCTACACAAAACTGGAATGATGTAGAAGTTGCAGACGGTACAAGACCTTATGTTGGTTAGGAAAACCGGAATCCTGTCATTACTTTTAACTTTGCTGGCACAGTAAATATAAACGCAGTTACTTTATATGTGGATGACGCAAATGGTTTTGGTGCTGTTTCCGTACCGCAAAGTATATTATTAAGTATGGGTGGCTCTAATTATAATTCGGGATCTCTTACTGATCCTCCTACTGCAGCGCCAACATCCTATACTTTTTCAGGATTAAATTTTAGTGGTAGTTCCCTACAACTTACTCTAAATCGGCGCACTGCCTGGGTCTTTGCCAGCGAAGTTACTTTTGATGGCGAACTTTTGGGTGTCCAACCAGTTCCCGAACCCACCTCAACCCTCAGCCTCCTCGCTCTCGGTGCAGCTTCAACCCTGAAACGCAAACTAAAACCCTCCCAATCCACCGAAAAAGAAACCACAAAAGTGGGCTAAATTGTTTCTAAAATACCATAAATGCCCCTTTATTCAGTCAATTGAGTAGGGGCATTTATATCATATTTTTATGTTATCTTGAGGGTATTTATACCGCTTTGCGGAAGGCAAAAGTCTTATACCACAAGCTTTTCATGTTCCTAATTTTTACAATCCAAATCAATCATTAATGCTACCAGTATAAAATAATTAAAAAATAAGTCCACATCCCTATAACTTTGACAACTTTACTCTTCTGGAATAAACTGATAAACCAAACGATGCTGACAGAACAAATTAAACCTTTAGCCAAGCAAAAATATCCACTGCTGATATTGACCAACGTTCTAAACCTTTAATCACTGCTAAAGGCTCATTATTTCCTTCAGTTGCAATATGTACTTTCGGTAATCCTGTTTGAAAAACGGTGACTGACTTTGCTGAAGGATCAATCAACCAACCTAATTCTGTTCCTTGTTGTAAACAGAAAATAATCTTTTCCATCCCTAAGGTAACAGATTGTTCAGGAGACATAATTTCAATAATCCAATCGGGATAACGTAAAAATTGATCGGCCATTTCTTCATCTAGATCTCTTGGCAAATTCTCCCAACGAATCACCGCAATATCTGGCACAATTGAACGTTCTGCAAAAGTACAACGCAATTCAGGTAGAGCATAAGCTAATTTTTGAGGTCTAGTCTGTTGATTAATGGCAGAGGCTAACTCAAATTGTAAGATGCTGTGTTTTCCTTTGGGCATAGGTTTTTGAGTGACAATTCCATGATAATATTCCCTAGCAGGCTTAGTTTCTGGAAGGGCAAGAAATACTTCGAGGGAAAGAGCTTGTTTATCTTCTATTGTGGCAAACATTAATTGATTTCTCCGCTCTTGAGTTGTTTTCTATTATAAGCTCCTGACTCCTTACTCTCAGGACAATTTTTGATTTTTGCCATAAGTCCAATCTAAAAATACGGGTTTTTCTTTAAGCTCTAGCACGAAAAATTTGATTAGCCGTGAGGTTTAACTCTGGAAAAACCCCTGAAATAAGACGTTGATCCTGTTTAAATAAATTACCTTGATATTCTCCATCGATTAATTGATAGATAGAAATGGTGGGTTCTTTGGGGCTGCCGATATATCGGGCCGAACCTTTGGCTAAATAATCGATAATCCAATATTCGGCAATTCCTAATTGTTCGTAGTCGTCGAATTTTTTCAGATAATCATCTCGCCAATTGGAACTGACAATTTCGATAATTAATTTAGCTGATGTTGCCAAAGAAATTGAGGAAGCGGTTTCCCAATAGGGATCATTAACTAGATTTTCTCTGTCTAAGACAATAATATCGGGTAGATAACCTGTATGGGGGCGAAGGGGTTTTACTGCGGCCGTATTGGGGATAAAATAGGGTAATTGCTGCCGATTTATCTCTAAGAATAGGGTTCCAGAAACAAATCCGCCAATTTCTTCGTGTTTTCCGATCGGTCGCATCATAGCCAATAATTTTCCTGCGATTAATTCGTATTGTTGTCCATCATCGGGATATTGATTGATATAGTCATCAAAAGTCAACAATTGGGGGATAGTTTGGGTTGTGGTCATGGCAGTTAGGGTAAATAAGAGAGATGATTTTTCTAGATTCTAACTCGATTAACGACGTTGCCACCAAGTCAATCCAGCTAGGGTAAATCCTACTAAAGGCATTACTACCATCGCTATCCAAAAAATAGCGTTAGCTTGCAGGGGATTTAAATTGATTCTTCTATTTTCTGGTTCCTTAGCTCGGATAGATAAGGTGGCTGTTTCACCACTGGCTAACCACTGCACAGAATTTAAAAATATATCTCCGTTTAACTGTTGTTCAAACAGTCCATCGCTGGCAAAGCTGGCATTACCAATCACGATTAATTTACCTTTTTTTCCAGTCAGAGCAACTCCTAGATCAAAGGGGCCAGCTAAATCTTTTTCAGGGTTAAACTGGAGATTCTGATCATTTAAATCACTCTCAGCCCACATTTTATCATTAGTAATCATTAAAGATACGGCTTCAATTCCTTCCACGGGGACGGTAGCGATGGGACGAGCAAAGGGAAAGATAGAAATACCGTTAGCAAAATCCCGGGTAATGGGATGATTACCGTAATTGGTAATAATGGGACTAGCCGGACCTAAACCGATGATTTCCCCGGCACCAGAAGCATCAATAATAATCCGATTATCTAGTTTCACACCCCAAGAGGTTAATAAGGGTTCTAATCCGGTTTCGGTTTGAGGGTCAATCATTAATAAAATTTTGCCCCCTTGCTCAAGATAGTTTTTTAACGCGGTGACTTCCTGGGGAAATATTTTTCTTTTGGGACTGGCAATAATAATGACATCGGCATTATTGGGAATGGTGGAACGTTCCACTAGATTAAGTGGTTTTACTTGATAACCTTTTGCTTCTAAACTATTGACTGCTTGCACTAATCCACCTTGAGGCTCTTTGATGGCATTTTCTCCATGACCTTGCAGAAAGTAAGCGGTTAAAGTGCGATCGGTTTTAGCGGTTTCGATGGCGTTACTCAGTTTCGCTTCCGTGAGACTTTCCTCTTCACTAATAGTTTTCAGAGGCTGTTTTTTGTCACCATACTGTAGATAGACTCTGGACAAATTATCATCGGCTAGTTTTTTGAATTCCTGAGCGATATTGGGTTTTTTCTCCGGGTTAACTATCTCGTACTGAAATTGGGGATTTTTGCGTTGATAATTGGCTAAAAGTTCCTGTTCGTTGCCACTGATTCCCCGGGTTGAAAAAATCCAGACTTTGATTGGTTTTGACAGATTGGTTAATAGTCTTTCGGTTTGGGGGGATAAACTAAAGATTTGGTTTTCGGTTAAATCAACTCGATAGGGATAACGGAGGGCGAGAAAGTTAATTAAACCGATAACACCGAGGAAAATAATAGTAGTAATGAGGGTTTGAGTGCCAGTGCGGGTACTTCTTTTTTGCCAAAAGTCTTTGGAAGTGATTACTAATAACAACAGCCACCCTAGAAACAGAATAGCCCCGGCAATTAATAACCCCAGAGAGAGGGATGACCATTGACCGGAGATTAACCCCACGGTTAAGCCGGCACTAGCCAGAAAGAGGGCGGGTATATAGAGAAATTTACCGTATTTTTGCCAGGATCTCATAGTTAGTTTCTTTGATAACGGTCTGCTTCGATCGCTTGAGTAGTTAGGAAGATTCCCAGCAGAATATAACTGAGGAGGATGACTAAACTACTACTGTCAAAAATTCCCCGCACGAAATTGTTAAAGGGTTGATACCAAGATAGATGGGAGAGCAATTCTTTCAAGAAAAATCCGATCTGTTCTCCCACTTCTCCTCCAATGCGATCTCGAAAGAAGGTTTCGGCATTGTTAGCAATTACATCCAGTATCCAGATAAATAAGATGGTGATAAAGGTGATGATGTAAGCAAGAATAGAACTATTGGTGAGGGAAGATATAAACATCCCGATGGCTAGGATGGCCGCTGCCAGTAAAATTAATCCTAGATGAGCCATTAAAACACTGGCTATATTCACCGGGGGAACTGCGCTACTAAAAACTACTATTTCGTAAATCCAGAGGGGGGTAATCATCACGGTAAAAAAGGCCAGCACTCCCAATAATTTACCGATGGCTATACTCCAATTAGTCAGGGGGGAAGTGGCTAAAAGTTCTAGGGTTCCCTGTTTTTTTTCCTCTGCGTATAATCCCATAGACAGGGCTGGCAAAATTACCAACAATAAAGAGGATAAGATAATGCCGATGAAAGTGGTCAGAAATTCAGATACCGTATCTCTGGCTACTAGAAATCCCGATTGTTCCTGAATACCAATATCGAGAATAATGCCGTAGAGAAGGGAGTTAAAGAAAAATCCCGCCACTAACCAAAATATCCCCATAATGATATAGGCATTGGCGGCGGTAAAATAGCTTTGAAATTCCTTGCGAAAAATCGCCCAGATATTATTGATCATGCCTCTCCTCTTGGTGGTTACTTTCCCCGCTGCCGATTACTTCCAGAAAGATATCTTCTAGGGTTTTACGCGTGCGACGCATTTCTAATAGGTTATAACCATTGTTGACAACTATTCTAGCAAGTTCTGCCCCTAGGTTTGTCCCCGCTTGACCAACAATTTTGAGCAGGTTATCGCCGACTTTTGCTGCTTGCTCGACTTGCGGCAGTTGTTGAAGGATTTCTAGCAGGGAATCCCTATCACCTTCGATCTCAATTTCATAACTGGAACCAGCAGGGGTAGCGGTAGTAATATTATTGGCTACGATGCGACCCCGATTAATAATTGTCGCTCGATCGCAGGTAATACTCACTTCTGGTAAAATATGAGTGGAGAGAATAATTGTATGTTCTCCCGCTAAACTTTTAATCAGATTTCTTACCTCGATAATCTGTTTCGGATCCAATCCTACTGTCGGTTCATCTAAAATAATTACCGGTGGATCGTGTACAATCGCTTGGGCAATTCCCACACGCTGTTTATAACCCTTGGATAACTTGCGGATAATAACTTTTCTTTTTTCTAGTAACTGACATTTGCCTAAAACTAAATCTACCCGCGCTTTTCTATCCCCCGATGAGATGCCTTTAATCCGTGCCACAAAATCAAGAAAACTTTCCACGGTCATCTCTGGATATAAGGGAGGATTTTCAGGAAGATAACCAATGCGACGACGCACTTCTAAGGATTGTTGATGCACATCGTATCCTGCTATCCTTGCTGTTCCTGTCGTGGCAGGAATATACCCAGATAAAATCCTCATAGTTGTGGTTTTTCCCGCTCCATTCGGTCCCAAGAAACCGAGTATTTCTCCTTTTTCTACGGTAAAATCCACGTCACTAATTGCCGTGGTCGAACCATAAATTTTACTCAGATGTTCCACTTCAATCATAAGCTTTATCAGTTATCAGTTATCAGTTATCAGTTACCAGATGTGAGTTTTCAGTCAATAGTGTTAAGTGACAAGTTCGGAGCTTTCTTTTCACTGATTACTGATTACTGCTCACTGATAACTGATTTTTCCCAGACTATGATCGCGATTAATTTCTACCACTATATCCGCTTGTTTGAGCAGGGGGGGCAGAAATAATTGCGGATGTAAACTTTTCCAAAAATACTTGACAAATTCCTCGATTTCTGATGGGGTCATACCTCCTTTTGTTTCGGCCGCCTGTCGCCATTGTAAACTGTAACGGTAGTCAAGGGGATAAAGAATCAGTAAGCGATCGATTTTTGACCAGAGGGGTAGATATTCTCGCAATCTTTGATTATTATCCCTGGCGAATTGTCGGTCTTCCTCGCTATTAATCGGATCGGGGGCATGATCAAAGACTGTTTCTTCTACTGGATTCATGCCCACAAACCAACCCTCGAAAAAAAGAACATCAACTCGTTCCACTTGTTCCGCTGCAATTCTATCTCCTTGTCCTCGATGCAGGGACTTGTCAAACCGCGGGATTAAAATCGGACTTTCTTGCTGACAAACCTGTTCTAAAACTTTAATTCCTAATGCTATATCATGAGTACCCGGTGGACCACGCCAGCGCAATCTTTCATCCTTTTGACGCAATTTTATTCGCTCATTATAGGTCTTATAAATATCATCTAAAGAGAGATTATTTACTTTTAAATCAAAATAGGCTAAAATAATCGACATTATGGATGTTAGAGTGGTCTTTCCCGTGCCTTGGGGAGCCAAAATGCCTTGAATCAACGGTTTTGCGTGGCTGCGTAGCTCTAGCGCCCAGGGAATCCAGAAGCGCCAACAGCTGATCAAAATCTGATTTGGCTGATTTATCCCTAACTCCTGACATTTTTGCCAGACTCGCGGCCAGAGAATCGTTAATAGTTCTGCCCTTTCCTGTAGGATGAGAGGGTTAGTCTGCTGAAAATTTAAGGATTCGATCGCTAGTAATTCTTCTAGATCCGCCTCAGTTAAGGGATTTTTGTCGATTAATCCCTGTAAAATCGTCAAAATCTTCATAGCTGTTATCAGAATTAGCAAAAAACTGTCCCTGTTATTCAGGAGTAATTATCTAGGGTTAGCCACCCATACTAGGAGATTAATCCCGCTCAAGATTTTTTTGAGAGTGTTTTTTAGGGTTATTTGCCCAAAAATGAAGGGTTCGCAGGCAGGCACGGATTCCCATTATGTATGTAAGTATATGTCAAGTTCCGTTTTTGGTCAAGGGGTTTGGTCAAAAATCTCTAGCTTTGTCTCCAGTTTCTCAATCGGTTAGACTAAGAATTATTAACATTACTTAACAAAACACCAGATGAATACAGCTGCTCTGACGATAAAGCAAAATTGGCAATGGCAAGGAAATTCGATACACTATGTGCAAGCGGGTACTAGAGTTGCGGGAAAACCCCCTTTACTATTAGTCCACGGTTTTGGCGCTTCCACCGACCATTGGCGAAAAAATGTGCAAGGTTTGGCCTCAGAATGGGAAGTATGGGCGATCGATCTGTTAGGATTTGGTAGATCAGCTAAACCGGATCTTGTCTATAGTGGCAATCTTTGGCAGCAACAATTAAATGATTTTATCAAGGAAGTTGTGGGCCAACCGACGGTTTTAGCGGGTAATTCTCTGGGGGGTTACGCTTCTCTCTGTGTGGCTGCTAATCACTCTGAGAATGTTCGGGGATTAATTCTCCTCAATAGCGCCGGTCCCTTTAGCGATACAGAAAGCAATCGTCAGCCTAATTTAGCACAAAAATTACTGCGATCGATCTTGCTGCAACCCCAAGCCAGTTATCTCTTATTTCTCTATACCCGTCAACCCAAAACTATCCGTAAAACCCTAGAGAAAGTATATCTCGATCGCAGTGCCATTACCGAGCAGTTAATAGAAGATATCCGTCGTCCTTCCCTGGATGCGGGAGCAGCCAAAGTTTTTGCTTCTGTGTTTAAATCTCCCCGGGGGGAAAATGTGGATATTCTCCTGCAAAAGTTAAGTTGTCCCCTGTTGATGTTATGGGGTGAGGGGGATCCTTGGATGAATACTAGGGAACGCGGGGCCAAATTCCGTCAATACTATCCTTCTCTCACAGAATATTATCTAACTGCCGGTCATTGTCCCCACGATGAAATTCCCACAGAGGTTAACCAGTTGATTAGTGATTGGGTGAAAAGCTTATAGAACTGATTTGGTATCTTTTATAATGTAGATGCTAGGCTGAAAAGGTGAAGCGAAAACCTTGTCCATTATTAGGTTGCAGGGAAGAGAGTCTGTAGCCTATTTAACGGCAATACTTTGGTCTGAACCCCGTCAGTGAATGCCCCACCGTCTAGTCGTCCCCAAAAATCGATACTTTGGAGTAAGCCAAAATGTACTCAAGTAGTATGACGAATAAAGAGTGGTCTATCGTAGAATCGCTATTGCCAAAGAAGAAATTGACTGGCCCCCCCCGAAAGGGACAAAACGACAGATTTTAGAGGGGATTTTCTATCGACTCAAAAATGGCTGGAATTGGCGGGACCTCCCGAAAGATTTCCCTCCCTACTCCTCCACCGTGTTCTGGCATTATAAACAGTGGAGAAGTCAGGGAATCATCCAAAAAATAACGGAAGAATTACATCGCAAGTTACGACAACAAGAAAAAAAACTTGTGGACGACTCTAATTATGATTGATTCTCAAGCCGTCAAAAATACCTGTAATGTGAGTGTTGAGACGAAAGGATTTTGTTTCTATAAGTGCACCAATGGAATTAAACGTCATCTAGCGACGGATAGTCTTGGTTTTCCCTTTTGCGCTCATTGTACTTCCGCTAACCTATCTGATGACCAAGGATTGATTGAGTTGTTAACTCGAGGTATTGACTATTTCAAGTTAAAACCGTCGAAACTGCCTAAGACGACTATTTTTCTAGATAATGGTTATCATCCTGACAAAATAGAGAAAGAGTTGGTTAAGGTCTATCCAGAGATAATGACTAAAATTCAGTTTGAACTGTCTCCAAAGCTGTCAAAAACCGAAAAAGCGGAGAAGGGTTGATCAGGATTCGTACCTGTAAAAACTCGATGGGTGATTGAAAGAAGTAATTCTTGGATGGAATGCTGCCAATCTTTAGTCAAAAATTTTGAGCGCACGTTAGAACACTCCACTACTAAAATTCATCTCTGTTTTCTTCGACTTCTACTAGGACGATTAGCTGTATCCTAAGATACCAAATGGATTCTATACAGGATACTATCCAGAATCAGTTCATCTGGACAAAATTTATCGAACCAGAGAAAACCGAGCTTGGTGTAAAGAAAGGGGAATCAGAATCAGTAGTCCCCCATTAGGAAGACCAGCCAAAAATGTCAGTAAAGAACAAAAGAAACAAGCTACTGATGATGAGAGGATTCGGAATTGTATAGAGGGCAAATTTGGACAAGGGAAAAGAAGATTTAGTTTAGGTAAAGTGATGGCTAAACTTCCTCATACTTCCTTTTCAGCGATTGCTATTACTTTTTTAGTCATAAATCTTTCTAACCTGTTGAGGCAGGTTTTTTGGGCTTTTTTATGTCTGAAATGGAAAAACAGCACTTTTTCT
>NZ_JAQMSY010000179.1:0-11770 GCF_028329095.1 Microcystis sp. CS-574 | reverse complement strand
GTTTTTGTTAGATGAAAACTTATCCCCAGACCTCAAAATATCTCTGTTGCGATTGAATCCTAATCTCGATATTTTGCGAGTAGGTGAACCCGATGCACCACCACTGGGAACTTTAGACCCAGAAATCCTAGATTATGTTGCATCATTTCAACGGTTGTTAGTTACCAAATAATTGTCGCAGTATGCCCGGACACCTGAAAAACCATTGGGATAAGGGGGGACATATTTGGGGTTTACTATGGTTGCGTCCCAGTGCTAATTTAGAAATCTGGGCAGAAGAATTATATCTGATTTAGGAAGCATCCAAAGCAGAAGAATGGATTGACCGAGTTGATTGGATTCCCTTTTAAATCTTCGCTATTTTTCAATCTTACCAGCGATCGCATTTAGCCTTGTTTTGATTCCGGTCATCCACTGGTTAAACTCGGCCGATTGCCAGTCGATCACTTCCTTGCGTTGTCTTATCTCATCGGTTGTTTTTTCGGGAGCCTCTAACCGGGTATTTAATTCTGTAATCATCATTGCCTCAAGTATCTATGGATTCTTTACGGCAGGGAACCTGACATATTAATCAATGGGAATCACCCTCTTTACGGAAATTTTGCCGTTGACATCCTCACCACCGTAAAATAGACGGCGATTACCAATCCCGACGATTTGGTTTTCCTTGCCACCGTCACGCACCCAAAAACCATGAAGCGCCTTTTCCTTTTAGCGATCGCCTTACTATTGGTGTTCTGTCAGAACCTTCCCTCCTCAACCTTAGCCAATACCCGCACTTGCACGGTGGTCAGGGGTTCGGTACACGACGGCGACACGATTAGGGTCGATTGTGACGGAAAAGAGCAGAGAATCAGATTCGCTTGTGTTGATGCCCCAGAAATCAAACAGGAAAACGGCATCGCCAGTCGTGATCACTTGCGATCGCTCCTTAACCGGGCAAATAACCAAGTCAGCATCAATGCGGTTGATACTGATCGCTTTGGGCGTACCGTGGCCGAGGTGTACGCCAACGGTCAGCTAGTTCAACTGCAGCAGGTAAAGGACGGTATGGTTTGGGCTTACGATCGATTCAAGGGCAACTGTCCAAGCTGGAAAGAAATCGAAAGGGCTTTTACCGAAGCTCGATCGAACCGCAAGGGAATTTGCGGGGGAAACCCGATGCCACCCTGGGAATGGCGACGACGGAATCGCTAGTTTTTGATCTGTAGATATAGGGAAATTGCAAGGGTGAATTATGAACAGAGATATTATTACTGGAATGGACGGCGAGATTTATGCCAGACTGGATCTGAGTCGGGAATGGGGCGGGGCGCTCGATCTGGGAACCGCAAGGACGGGCAAAAGCTTCGAGGTTGACGGTCATTTAGGGGAAACTAATCGCTGCGGCGTTTGGGATAGTGTGGACAGACTAAGATTCAGGACTTCGCGTAACCTTCGTTTGGAACTCGCCACCGATCCCAACGTGATCACCGAGTTAGTGCGATTCGATAGTAAGGGTGTCGTCACCGTCGTCGGCTCGGTTGAATACGGCGGGAGCGAAGCGCTGGCTCTGCCAGTTCGATTATCCTTGAATTTAACACCGGGTCGCTACGGCCTCAGCTTCTTTGTCGAGGGAGATTTGATCTCCTATCAGGTTAATGCCAGTTTCATTTAGGGCTGTTGACTGATCGCTGATAACTGATAACTGATAACTGATAACTGATAACTGAGAAGGCGTTACTGAATCAAGGTATGAATGCCAACTGTGCATCGTGTCCAAAAGTTAGTTTGGGTCTAGGTTTTAAAAATCCCACAAGAGAAGATTCATACTAAATCTGGTTATTAAAAACTGATTATTTATCCCCCCTTTTGCCTCTTGCCTTTTGCCTTTCCTGATATGTAGCCTATACTCAACGGATTTAGTATCATATCTCAAATCAGCAACGCCTGTTAAGCTGATTAACAGCTGATCAGCAAGAAATTAAGTTTGTCATTAATTTTCATTTAACAAAAAAACAGCACCCATCAGGATGCTGTTTGTCAAGAAAATGTTACAAAACTTAAGCTAAAGCCGCCATTTTCACCTCGTTATGAGCGAGGATATTTTGTAACTCCTCCGCGTCCACGGTTTCTTTTTCCACTAACATTTGCGCTAACTGGTCCAAGATGGCGCGGTTATTGACTAAAACCTCTTTAGCGCGACGATAGGCCTGTTCTACTAGGTTACGCACTTCCTCGTCAATAGCGGCCGCAGTTTCATCGGAGAAATCTCGATCGGAAGCGATATCACGACCTAGGAAAACATTACCATTTTGACGACCTAAAGCCACCGGCCCGAGGCGATCGCTCATTCCGAAACGAGTTACCATTTGCCGCGCTACTCGTGCCACCTGTTGCAGGTCATTAGAAGCGCCTGTGGTCACTTCTTCCTCACCGAAGATAATTTCTTCAGCTAAACGACCCCCCAAAGCTACAGCCATCTGATTTTGCAGATAAGCGCGAGAATATAACCCGGATTCCATGCGATCCTCGCTAGGGGTGAACCAAGTTAAACCCCCAGCGCGACCGCGAGGAATAATACTAATTTTCTGGACAGGATCATAATCCGGCATTAAAGCACCCACCAAAGCGTGACCAGCTTCATGGTAAGCAACTAAAGTTTTGCGTTTTTCACTCATGACGCGATTTTTCTTCTCAGGACCGGCCAGAACACGATCGATCGCATCGTTGATCTCATCCATGGAAATCTCGGTTAAATTGCGACGTGCGGCTAAAATTGCGGCTTCGTTGAGCAAATTAGCCAGATCCGCACCGGTAAAACCGGGGGTACGACGAGCGATTTTATCGAGATCCACGTCTTGGGCCAAAGTTTTGCCTCTGGAGTGGACATTAAGGATTTCCTTACGGCCAGCGTAATCGGGACGATCCACCACCACTTGGCGATCGAAACGACCCGGACGTAATAAAGCGGCATCCAGCACATCAGGACGGTTAGTGGCGGCGATAATGATAATACCTGTATTACCTTCAAAACCGTCCATTTCCGTTAATAATTGGTTGAGGGTTTGTTCCCGTTCATCGTTACCACCCCCTAAACCGGCACCCCGTTGACGACCGACAGCATCAATCTCATCGATAAAGACGATACAAGGTGCATTCGCTTTCGCTTGTTCAAATAGGTCGCGGACGCGAGAAGCACCCACCCCGACGAACATTTCCACGAATTCCGAACCAGAAATGCTAAAAAACGGGACTCCCGCTTCTCCAGCTACTGCGCGAGCGAGCAGGGTTTTACCTGTCCCCGGAGGACCGACTAAAAGGACTCCTTTGGGGATTTTTGCCCCAATTGCCGTGAAGCGATCGGCATTTTTCAGGAAGTCCACCACTTCGTTTAATTCTAATTTTGCCCCTTCAATCCCGGCCACATCACCGAAAGTAACCTGGGTTTGGGGTTCCATCTGTACTCTTGCTTTCGATTTGCCGAAGTTCATCGCTTGGGAACCGGGACCACTTTGGGCGCGACGGAGCAAGAAAAATAGACCAACAAGAAGTAAAATCGGGAAAAAGAGGCTACTGAAGGCTCTTACCCATACTCCTTCTTCTCTTTGGGGCAGTACGGAAATATCAACGTTATTTTCTGCCAAGATGTTGATTAATTGCGGATCGTTGGGCAGGTTAACTAATACATTTGTACCGTCTTGGGTGGGTACGATCGCTCGTTGCCGGTCGGCACTTAAGCGCACGGTTTCTACTTTACCTTCGCGTACTTCCTGTAAAAATTCACTATACTTCCAAGTTTGTTGCACTGCTGGCTGGCGATCGAAGAAAGCTGAGGCCAAGGCAAGGACTACGATTAACAATAGGGCATATAGTCCCGCATTGCGCCATTTTTTGTTATTACCGTTTTTGTTCACGCTGTCGAACTCCTGATAAATTGAGGATGATCTTATCGGTTGTTAAGGGGTTGTTAACTTATGTTAACGTTTCTCAGGAACAGTGGACAGGTTTTTTTTTAATATGCCTGTTCTGGTCCTGCATGGGGGTTAGCTGTTGGGGGTGGGGGAGTGGGTAAAAAAGCCATTTACTGTGGCTCTCCTCGACCGAGTATGATCAATTTGTAACAAAATGCCAAAATACTGCATAAAAGCTGCAAGTGGAACGATAGAGAGTTTAGTTGACCTCCACGGGGACTAGCTAGATGAAAAAACGAGAGACTTTGCTGGAGAAGTTTTGTTGCTTTTTAGTTTTGCAGCAAAATAGGACAGAATGGAATTGCGATCGGCGTTTGCGTCGTAACATGGAAAGCTATGGCCCAATCGATCCTAATGTCGATTCAGAGGAGTATTGGGCCCTATTCTTTCAGCAACAGTATCAGAATCACGGTTCCCAAAATCATCTTTTTCGTGGGCATTTATACGCTTATTTGCAGGAACCTTGCTACTGGGCTGCTGCCGAAATCTATCAAAAATATCAAGCTAAACTAGATTATCAGATCGAAGACTACTTTAACGAAGGAATTCTTGGTTTTGAGGCTATCTTAGCTGACTTTAAGCCTTTATTCTCCACTCGCTTCGATAATTTTGCCACTCAGAGGATTAAATATCGCTTAATCGATCGCATCCGTCAGATTAGTCAAGCATTCGGCCATAATACTTGGAGCCTACTACTTAATTCTACCGGAGCGCGTCTCAGCCAAGCTCTCCAGGCGAGGGGATTAGTGGGGGAAACTCTCGAAAATTACCTTTTAGCTTGGGATTACTATAAAGAAATTTATGCCCAGGCAAAAATAAAAACCGATGGTAAAATTCAGGAACCTAGTCCAGAAATCTGGCAAAAAATCGCCGCTGCTTATAACTCGGATAGCCACTCTACCATCAAAATCAATTCTGCGACAATTACCCGATGGTTAAAGGATGCGGGACAAGCTATTTCTGATTATTTATTTCCCCAAGGAAAAACAATTTCTCTACAGCAACCTTTAGGGGGTGAGGAAAGTAGCACGAGGGAAGAAATGATCGAAGATACTGACCATGATACCCCTTGGCAGCAATTAGAAGCGGCGGAAAATTTTCGCGAGTCGCAACAAAACCACCAAAAAATTCTAGCTTGGTTAGGGGCAGAAATTTCACAGATTTGTCAGCAGCCGCAACAGGCAAAACTGCATCCGCAAATTCAGTTAATTCTAGAGATGACTTATGGGTTAGGGTTGGGACAAGTGGCAATTGCCGCTAAGATTACAGAAATCACCACGGTGGTTATCAAACAATATCAGGTTTCTAGGGAACTGGATAAAGTTTATCGTCACCTCGCTAAAAAGTTTTTACCCTGGGCCAGCGAAAACCTGCATATTCCTTCCCAGTCCCACGATAGAGAAGTTATTAGTAAGGCAATAGAACCATGGCTAACATACTACTATCAAACCAGCGCAACAACTCAGGAGGATTAATTATGGTTAATGATTGGTTAGAACTAACTCCTGATAGCATTTGGCTAGAAATACCCGCAGATATTCAAGAGATAAGTTGGGCAAAAAGTGCCAGTTTTACTGATGCCAGTATTCGTCAGAGATTTTATATTAATTATCTCTGTCAACAAGTTATTTTTAACTATCTACAGTCAGGGATGCCTGGGGTTAGCTTAGTAGAAAATCAAGAGGATTTCTGGCAACTAGGAGTTAATGGTTTTACCGTTAAATTAGGCGAAAAGTCAGTAATAGTTATTGCCAGCGAAACTCTGGATATAGAAGCGATCGAAATTCCTCAAGAATGGGTAGATATTCCTCAATTAATTGGTGATTATTATCTAGCTGTACAGGTAAACACTGCCGAAAGTTATCTAAGAATTTGGGGTTATACTACCCATAAAGATATTAAGGAAAAAGGACAATATATTAAGCGTAATCTTAACTACTCTCTACCGAGAAATCAACTGCAATCAGGATCAGATTCTTTAGATTTATGGGGAGAGTGTCAATTACAACCAGTGAAGATTGAACGGGAAAAGATGGAAGAAAAACTATCTTTAGATAGATTGACAACCTTACTAGACATCTTAGCTAATCCTAAGTTAATCTTTCCCAGAAAAGCTATTGCTTTTCAAGAATGGGCAGCAGTTATCGTCAATAGTAACTGGAGAAAAATTTTAATTACCCGTCGGCAAAAATCCCCCGTCAAGTTAACCAATTGGTTTACTGATAATTTCCCCATTGATTGGCAAAGTATCCTCGATTTTAGCTCACTGTCACTGGTTCCAGCATTCAAAAATACAGAAATTAAACGCATCAAAGATTTAGGAGTAGAATTACTGGGAAATCCCCTCGCTTTGATGATTACTATCGCTAAAATTGAAGAAATATTTAGCCTGCAAGCGACTGTTTACCCCACCGGAGAAACAAGCACTTTACCCCCCCATTTAAAATTAACTATTCTCACCGAAACTGGTCAGGTTTTTCGAGAAGTAATTGCCACAGATAACGATGAATTTATTCGTTATCGATTTGATGCTGAATTGGGGGATAAATTCTTCATTGAAGTGACCTTAGAATCGGCAAGAGTCACCGAATATTTACAAGTATAAGCGAGGAAAAACTTAATGATTAAACTCTTAACTCTCGAACTAGATGGCACATTCGATCGGGGATTTAAAGTAAAATTAGAAATTCGTCCCGATCTTAATTCTCGTCCCCAAACTGTGATCAAAGCAAGGCTACCAGCTAATTTAGAGTTATTAACTCTTTACCGTCAATGGCAACGTCACTATAGTGAATTAGAGGGATTTTTTAAAATCTTAAAAGATAGCAATCCCCAACAAATTACCAATAGTTCTCAGCAGAGTTTAGTTTTTAAAAACTGCCAAGAAAAAGCCAAATTATTTGAGGATAACTTAAACAGATGGTTGAATAATAGCCCAGAATTTGAACCGATCAAAACCGCAATTCTGCGCTCTGGCAATAACTTTCGTATCTGGTTACAAACCGATAATATTTGGCTGCAAAGATTCCCCTGGGAAAAATGGGAAATCCTCCAAAATACTGGCGCAGATATAGCCATTATTGTCTCAGAATACGATACCTTAACCAGACAATTAAAAAATCATGAAAAAATTCGGATTTTAGCCATTTTAGGCTATGCCACCGACTTAAGATTTCTCGAAGAAGATCGCAAAACTTTAGACGATATTGCGGGAAAAGCAGGAGCCGAAATTATCTGGGAAAAAGCCCCTCACCCGCAAAAATTAAATCAGTTATTGCGTCAAGAAACTTGGAATATCCTCTTTTTTAGCGGTCATAGTGCCAGTACAGAAGATGGTCAAGATTGCGAAATTCAACTAACAGAAACTCATAAATTAAAGATAGCTGATTTTAGCTTTTCCCTGGGAGAAGCCACTAAAAACGGGTTAAAGTTAGCGATATTTAACTCCTGTGATGGTATCGGTTTAGCACAACAACTATCACGGGAAAAAGGGATGGCATTACCCCATCTAATCTTTATGCGCGAGAAATTACCCGATCCTGTTTCTCCCAAATTTCTGCAATACTTTTTAACCGCTTTTACCAATAATAAATCTCTCTATAGTGCCGTACATGAAGCCCAAAAAAATCTGCACGATGACTGGGAAAAAGACTATCCCTGTGCCAGTTGGCTGCCCGTAGTTTGCCCCAATCCCACCGAAGAACCCCCCACTTGGCATAGTTTCAGTAACTCCCCTCAAAAACAACAAAATTGGCGACGATTCGCTCTAACTTTCGGTTTAGGTTTAGCCGTAGCGATGACAGTCTTGGCAATAAGAGAAACGGGAATTTTAGAACCCTTAGAATTAAATATTTATGATCGCCTGATGCAACTAAAACCCAAAGATAAACCCGATGACAGATTATTAATTATTACCATTGATCGCCAAGATTGGGAATATCAAGATCGCATGGGTATGAAAAGACCAACAATACCAGGAAGCGATCAAAAACGTTCCCTCGCAGGAGAAGGATTATCGCAGCTTTTAAATAAATTACTGCCCTACGAACCGCAAATTATCGCCTTAGATATCCTCCGTCCCATCGCTGCCAGTCAAGATTATCCACCCCTAGCCAAACAATTACAAAATACTCCTAATTTTATCTCGATTTGTAAGTTTAATAATTACCCGCAACCGGACGGATTTCCCCCACCCCCAGAACTGCCAAAAAATCAGAGTGGTTTTAGTAACATAGTCCCAGACGAAACCATTGCCGGAGTTCCCCGAATTCGTCGTTTTTTATATCAGGCAAAACTCGATCGCACCTCTCCCTGTCTTCCCCCGGATTCTTTGGCCAAAGTTGACTCAATGTCCTGTAATTTTAAAGATTATGCTCCTAGTTTTAGTCTCCTAATTGCCAAACGATATCTAGAATCCCAGAATCAAGATTTTGACTGCAATAAACTGCAGCGGGGAATTCTAGAAATTAATATCGGGGATACTCATCTCGGTGACTGGCTACAATCCAACCGCGGCCCCTACAGAACCAGTCAATCCGATACCCGATCCGGCCGTCAAGTTATGCTCGCTTACCGTCGAATCGCCGATAATGGCATCGATGCAATCATCAAAATTGCTCCGAAAAAATCTCTCCGACAGGTTTTAGATCCGGGTTTTAATTCCGAATCAGTCCGGGAAAAAATTGTCCTGATTGGAGTAACAGAACCCGGGATTGATGATTTTTTAACCCCCTTTAGTCGCAACCCATCGGAAGCAATTCCGGGGGTTTATTTGCACGCGCACGCGGTCAGTCAAATTCTCGATACAATGGAAGGAAAACGTACCTCGATCGCTTTCTGGAATCCCCTACAGGAGGCTTTCTGGGTGTTGGGTTGGTCCCTGGTGGGGGGATTATTAACGTGGCGTTTTCTTCGGGTAAAAACGGTACTTTTGACAGTGGCGATCGCTGTGATTTCCCTCACCGGTATCGGTTGGCTTCTCTTTAGTTATTTCGGTCTCTGGGTTCCGATTATCCCCCCAGCGATCGCACTTCTCGCCACCTCCGGTATCTTCTTTTTTCTTCGTTCTTACTACTTAAAATAGCAAGGTAAGGCTTGCTGAAAAAGTACGGGCGAAGCATTCGGATAGAAAATCTCCGGTTTCACCGATAGGTTATTGCCCGAATGCTTCGCCCCTACAGGACCCGGGCCGATGAAGACGCAAGGTTTTGAAGCACGATTCTCTCAAAATCTTGCACCTGTTTCACGAGAAAAACGACAAAACTCTTACCTTGCCTACATTTCACATTTATTCAGCAAACCCTAGGTAACAGCCATGATCAAACCTTCGATCGCCCTCATCCTTCTTTTCTCCCTACTGCCTCAACCCGGGTTAACCCTTATCACCCCGGCTGCCGGAAATATTTCTAATCATCCCATTCTGACGGCACAGGGCGATCGGGAGCTTACCGAGGAGCAATTCCTACAACGAGTCACCGTTCGGATTACTAGCGAGACAAATCGGGGATCGGGGACAATTATCGCTAAAAAAGGCGATAATTACCTTATCCTAACCAACGCCCACGTTACCCGCAACACGAAAACCCTACAGGTACAAACTTACGACGGCCACAGCCGTGCGGCCCGCATTGTCCCCAATTCCCTATCGGAGAATCAAGATCTCGCTCTGCTGGAGTTTAGCGATACCCGGGAATATCCGATCGCCACCATCGCGGAGTTTACCCCCAATCAAGACAGGATCGGTTTAGAAGTGGTGGCCGCGGGATATGTTGCCGAAACGGGACAGTATCGGACGACAAAGGGAACCCTCGAACAGGTGAGCGATCGACCCCTCCGGGATGGCTACAGCGTCGGTTATAGTGGCGATATCGTGCAGGGAATGAGTGGCGGCGGCATTTTTGTCGAGCGGGATTTAATCGGCATTAACGGGCGATCGGCCCATCCGATTCTCTCTAACTACATCTACGAGGACGGTACAAAACCCACAGACGCGGAAATCCAACAGATGAGAGCGGTTAACTGGGGCATTCCCCTTCATACCCTATTAACCTACATCCGGCCCGAAATCCTCAGCGCCTATAACCTACCCCTACCGCAGGTGAACCCCGATATAGAAACCACCGCCCCTACTGACTATATCGCCGAATTAGAAACAAAAGCCAAGGGTTTCACCGTCCGGATCGATAGTAGCAGTAAAACCAATGGAAGTGGCGTAATTATCGCTAAAGAAGGGAATATTTACACGGTTTTAACCGCAGACCATGTATTATGTGAGAAGGAAAAAAGTCAAGATGCTGCAAGTAAACCTTGTCTCAATTTCACCTACACCGTCGTCACCAGCGACGGCAAAACTCGAAACATCGAGAAAAGCACCATCATCCGGCAGGAAGGGGTAGATTTAGCAGTTTTTCAGTTTGAAAGCCTGGACAATTATCCCGTTGCGGAAATAGCGAATTATAACCCAAATAGCGGTGATTTTGTTTTTGCGGCAGGCTTCCCCAAAATTGGCGACAATCCCTCGAAATGGTTGTTTAGTGGCGGTAGAATTAACGAGAAAGAACAGGGATTACTAGAAACCCGCCAAAGTGACTTAAGCACGCAACAAAGTGGAACATTACAAAGTGTTGCTTCTTTAACCGGAGGCTATGAATTAGTTTATACCAGCATCACATTTGGGGGCATGAGTGGCGGTGCAGTCTTAGACTCCCAGGGGAGAGTAATAGGGATTCATGGACGTTCAGAAGGAGCAGGGGGAGGGAAAATTCAGTTAGGGTATAGTTTAGGAATTCCCATTAGCACTTTTATCGGATTGCAAGAAAGATTCAAGGTAAAACCGCAATTATTAACCACTGCTCAACCCCAAGTTAGTCCGCAACAAAAACTAGAAATTATTCAAGCGATTACTGGTGTTATTGTCCCTAATACCAATGCGAAGGCGGATATTTGGATAGAAAGGGGGGGACAATTATGGCGGTTAGAAAGGTATGAGGAAGCAATTAAAGCCTTTGATGAAGCGATTAAGCAAAATGACCCCGATAATGTCTATTTAGCTTGGTATGGGAAGGGATTTGCGTTAGGTAATTTAGGTAAATATCAACCAGCTATAGAAGCTTTGCAACAAGCGATTAATACCTTACCTAAAGGGGAAGATTTAAAGAACTTTCACAGTAGTATTTTACAACTGCAAAGTGTAGTTTATCGCTCTTTAGGTGACTTCTCAACAAGTGCTGGTAGAGAAAGAGAAGCCAGAGAAAATTATGAGCAAGCATTAACGGTGATTAATCAGGCGATTTCTCTGTTTCCCAATAACCCCAATCACTATAACGAGAAATTGGCAGTATTAGATCAATTAAAACGCTATGATGAAGGATTAGCTGCGATTAATCAGGCAATTAATCTCGCTCCCCGTGCTGCTTGGTATGTCAATCGGGGGTTTCTTTACTATAACCAACAAAAATACGAATTAGCATCAGATGATTACAACAAAGCTATTGAAATTAATCCTAATTTTGCTGAGGCTTACAACAATCGGGGGCTTCTTTACTATAACCAACAAAAATACGAATTAGCATTAGCTGACTTCAGCAAAGCTATTGAAATTAATCCTAATTTTGCTTTGGCTTACAACAATCGGGGGGGTATTTACTATAACCAACAAAAATACGAATTAGCTTTAGCTGACTTCAACAAAGCTATTGAAATTAATCCTAATTTAGCTGAGGCTTACCTCAACCGGGGGGGTATTTACTATAACCAACAAAAATACGAATTAGCTTTAGCTGACTTCAACAAAGCTATTGAAATTAATCCTAATTTAG
>NZ_JAQMSY010000178.1:0-17658 GCF_028329095.1 Microcystis sp. CS-574 | reverse complement strand
TGTCAGTCTGTAGAGCGACCATAAGACCAGAACAGAGTAAATCTGTTAAGGCAGGTGCGAAAAATCCTTCGGGAAAGAAGCAGAAACCCAAATCGTGAGGTTTGGGAATCGCCGTCCGTTTTACGGCGGCGAGGATGTCAACATGGCACAGTTGTCATTCCCCCTGAATACCCCTCTAAGTGGTAAGGTAAGGCGATCCGTGTGATACTCTGAAGGGGTTTTGAGCTTGACTCAACCCTCTAAGATACATATAATGTATGTATGACATTTGAATATGATCCCAGAAAAGCAAAAACCAACTGGCAAAAGCACGGTGTTTCCTTTGCAGAAGCTGAAATGGTGTTTTTTGATCCCCTCGCTATTCATGATCTTGATCCCGATTGTATAACAGAAGAACGTTTTATTGCAGTGGGGATGGGAAACATGGGATCACTATTAGTGGTTATTTATACTTTGCGGGGTGAAGTCATTCCCTTGATTTCCGCTCGTCGTGCTACAAAACAAGAGAGAAAAACTTATGAGAAAGGAATATGATTTTTCTCAAGGAAAACGAGGGACGCTCATTTCCTTTCAGGGAAAAACACGCATTACCATTTATCTAGATGATGAGATTCTAGCTTATTTTCGAGAACAGGCTGAAACCGCAGGAATGGGTTATCAAACCCTAATTAATGAGGCTTTAAAACAATATATCCAATCTCCTTCTGAGCGATCGCTCACTCAGTCCGATTTACGCCGTATTCTTCGAGAAGAATTATCAGCCCTCCAATAATGTTGCTTGTGATAGTTAAAAGTTAGGCGATCGCTGTCTGTTTTCAAGGATTGCGATCGCTTTTTAATTTTTTCTTGTCAAAGTTTAGTTAAACGGTAAGAGGGGTAATTTTGTAAAGATGTGCTAAATTGGAAGCTTTTTGTAGATCACCTTGACGAAGGGCTTCTCGGACATCATCTAATTTTTGAGCGTCTTCTAATGATAAATAGGGCGACCATCCTTCGGGAGTCTCAATCAGTTCTACTTCCACTTCAGCCATGTACTCTCCAATGTGGATGAGTTTAATGTGAGGCTTTTTTGTCATGGTTTTCTCCTTGTAAAATCACTTGACCAACGTGCTGGATCAGGTCTATAGGCAGTGACTAGAACAGCAGGCGATTCGGTATTCTTGGCTATACCCCAAACCACATGAACGGGTTTACCCTGACTATCTTTCTGTAAGACTAGCACACAACGCCCTTTAGGATATTCCAGGTAATCTTCGAGAATGACAGCTTCTCTAATACCTGTTATCACATCCCTTACCAGAATACCGTCATTTGCTAGTTCATCGTAGCCATGGGCTGATATTTTGACTTGCCCACGGGAAAGTAAAGCCAGAACTAATTGGAAGGTTATACTCATCATCTAATCATAGCATCTCTTTATTCAAGGAAGAAGGCGATCGCTGTCTGTTTTCAAGAATTGCGATCGCTTTTTTGCTGCCTTCTTTTCATCCCCTAAAACCGCTACAAGTCAGAGGGTAAAAGGGTTTTGAGGATTTTAGCCGAATGATTAATTCATTAGTTCTACTTTCAGGGATGAGGGAGTCATACCATAAAGTGACCCTTTAAATCTAATACAAATCTAATATAAATCTAATATAAATCTAATATTCTGCTCAAAAAAACCTATTAGAAAAGTATTAATTTTAGAGATTGCCATTACCACAAATAAAACTTATTCTGGTATCAAAGGTGATTGAAGAAATCACTTTTAACTCAAAAGACAACACATTTTGCTTTATAGCATTATGTCTAACTCGAAGACTTCAGCAATGGATTTTTGAGAGTGTCTTAGGAGTGTACAAGGCTAACTCAATTAGTTATCTATATCATAAGGAGTCATTTTCATGCAAGTAACCACAACACAAGCCGATTTACTGCCTCACATTTCTACTGAGCAAGGCGTTCCTCAAGCTGCAACTATGGAAGTTCCCACATCCGCAACTGTTGCCCAAGAAGCTGTATCAGGTAGTTATACCTTTTTTGGTTTTCTTGAAGTAGATTATTCTCTGTCTATTTCTCCTCCCCAAATTAAAGTTGACCTTTTTATTAATGCTTTAGGTCAAAAAATCAGAATTGCTGGGGTTGATCTTAATCCTAATCACCCCACAGCCAAAATTGGTGGTAGTGCTTTAGGCTTCAAAGCAGAAGTTGAGTTAAGCTTTGACTTTAATACTTATATATTAACAATTAAAGCCACTGGCTGCGCTCCTTTTGTTGGTTGCAAAACAGGTTCTACTACTATTCATCTTTAAAAACAAATAAGGTGATTGAACTCAATCACCTTTAACCTAACCCAAAAGACCAGACATTTTCCTTTATCGGTCTCCAATCGAATCTTAAATCAACAAAAACAACACAAGAGGTAAAAACAATGGCTAATACAATTCAACCTAGCGAGTGTAGCATTTTTATTCAAATTTGGGTGGATACTAATGCTCTTCAAAACGGCTCTACAAACGGGGTCTATCTAGTAGATAGCAATTGCAACAATGGCAGTTCACAAGGAGGAACAACTTCTCTTATAACTAATGTTACAACTAACAGCAAAATTTGTTGGACAATTCTAAATACTAACATTAACTCTGATGTTCAACTTAGCATTGCCAATTTTTCAAATGCAAGTGTTTTTGGAGCGGGAGGTACGCCGCAACAATATCAGCTTAATATTTGGACTGGACAAGTACAAGCTAATGGAGAGGCTCAGTATTCAATAACCTTCAATGCTGAAAAAGGTGTAGGAATTACCACGACTGTTAATCCAACTCTGTCAGTGCACTCCTAAACATTCCGCATAGAATTTCAAAAACTTTAGGCATTCAATTCCAATCAACACAATTCAACTAGAGGGACAAACCATGATTACTTTATATCGAGATCGTACTGTTATTCGCGTGCCTGAGAAAGCACAATTTAATCCGACAACGGCGATTACGATTGCTGTTGACACAGCCTATGTTGCTGCACAGCAAGGTCGAAATATTAATCAAGGTATTTATATGATGGACAATATGGTAGCTAACGGTAGCTCTGGGGAAGGAACACTAGAATTACATACTAAGTGTCCTGTGGGTAGCTTAATCGGCTTTAATACAGTACCAATTAATGGTGAAGGAGTATCAGGAGATCAAGTTATTATTACTGGGTTTACAGTATCTCAGGGAAATGTTTTTACTGCTGCTGGTCAACCCCGAAAACAGCCTTCTCCTAATAAAGAACCTGATGGCAGCTATTGGATTGGACAAGCGTTAAATACAGGATCACAAACCTATCAGATACAGATCAAAGTGACAGTTGGTCAACTTCAACCTGTTTCTTATTTCATTAACTGGGATCCATTTATTACAGCCCAATAACTAAAATGTGATCGCCCCTTCTTCTAGATTAGATTAAAACAACGAAAATCAACACTAATAAAGGTGTGTTACTGCGGTGACACACCTTTTACTATCAGCGGCGATCGCTTATAGATCTCTCTATTGGTCAAACTTTGGCAAGACGCGATCGCAGAGGAAAAATTGTTATTCCGCCATCAGGATATGCTATAAATGGGGGATATTTCAGTTGGCAAAGTGGCAATGATTTGGAACTAGCATTTGAAGGGGATAAACAGAAAGCAAAAATAAATCAAAGAAAACGTAACATTTCTTTTGAAGAAGCATCCACCGTATTTGATGATCCCTTAGCTGTAAATTTCGATGATCCTGACCATTCTACAGGGGAGAATCGCTATCTTATAATAGGTTTATCAGATCAAAGTAAATTTCTATTTGTTTCTTATACGGATCGTGATCATAAAATTCGTTTAATTAGTGCAAGATTAGTTACACCCAAAGAAAGGAGATATTATGAACGAGAAAATCCAAGATGAATTAGAAGATGACTTGCGAGAAGAATATGATTTAAGTCAACTTAAAAATCCTGTTCGCGGAAAATATTACCAACAGTATCGGGAAGGTCATAGCGTTACTATTCATCATGAAGATGGAACAAAAACGGTTGAACATTTTCCAGCGCAAAATGATGTAATTATTCTTGATCCTGATGTTAAAAAGTATTTTCCTAATTCGGAATCCGTTAATGCTACTTTAAGAAGTTTAATTAAATTAATTCCTCAATAATAGTGCGATGCCTACGGCACTGCATAGCAGCACGCCCCTTCTTCTCGATTAGTTTGAAACAACGAAACCCAAGACTATTTAAGGTGTGTTACTGCGGTGATGCAGCTTTTACCTATCAGTTATAATGGAAAGGTTTGAAGCCTAGACTTTCATCAAATGATGCTCATCTCTCTGAAAAATCCTGGTATCGTATCGTACATAGTGTAATGTCGTTGTCACTACATTATGTTAAAATAATTAAGTTTGGAATTACACACCCATCTTATGAGTAGTAAAACAAAAAGTAAGACTCCGCGTAATACCCTAAATTTGCGAATTAAGCCAGAAGAACGCAATTTGATCGATATGGCAGCCAAAGTGCAAGGTAAGAATAGAACTGATTTTATTTTGGAAGCCGCGCGGAATGCTGCGGAGGAAACTTTGCTCGAACGTACTATTTTTTGGGCTAGTCCAGAGGCTTATGCAGAATTTATCGCACTTCTAGATGCACCACCTCAACCTAATGAACGTTTACGCAAAACCATGCAGACGCTCGCACCTTGGGAGAAGGAATGAATTTGACACCACCTGAACCTCTGGCTAGTTATCACTCAATCACTGATTTTTCCTGCGGAATTACTTCTCTTGATGATTGCTTGAAGCGTCGAGCTTATGCTAATCAAGCCAGTGGTGCAACTAGAACTTTTGTTACCTGCGTTGACAATAGGGTAGTTGGGTATTACGCCCTTGCTTCCGGGGCGATTAGTATACAATCAGCTAATGGTAAATTTCGGCGGAATATGCCTAACCCAATTCCAGTGGTAATTTTGGCACGATTGGCAGTAGATACTTCTTACCAAGGTCAAGGTTTAGGATGCGGTTTATTTCGTGATGGTGCGCTACGGGTTGTTAAAGCGGCTGATACCATTGGTATTCGGGGAATTATTGTTCATGCTATTTCAGAAGAAGCTAAGAATTTTTATTTGGCTTTAGGTTTTGATGTGTCTCCTCTTGAACCGATGACGTTGATGATTACTCTTAATGATTTACGCGCTTGTATTGCTTAGTGCGCTACAGGGGCAACACGGGGTCAACCACAGGGGGTTTGCCCCTACAGGTACGTTTAAGTCCAGAATAACTTTGCTTATGGCCTCATGAACAAGATGTTTGCCCTGATACACTTTACTTAGATTCAGTGCGATCACCAGTTATCTTTAATTAAGTTTCTCCCTTACTTAAATTATTACAAAACAATTGAATGTCATTGATTATGGTTTGATAAGAATTAACAATTTCATGGGGGATGATTAAAACCTTTTCCTCATCTAATTGGCAAGAATAAGCACTTCTCACCAGATGACGAAACCGCCGTAACTCATCCAAAATGAGCCTTGTTTCTTCTGTAATAACTGCTTTTCTCACCCTAGGTATATCAACAGACATTTGCTCTAATAAATCTCGATGCCATTTATCCCCCGTTGGGAATCTTTGATCAATTTTTTTAGCAATCGCTTCAAATATACGCTCAATTCCAGTATAAACTCCATGCAAATTAAGCGCAATAGAATTAATTAATGCGTTTCGATACATGACATTCGATTGATGAGATAATTCTCTTAAAAATATCTCTAACTGTTGTAGGGCTTGAAGAATTTTATTGAGTTCTTGATTAATTCTATCTTGAATGGATAAATTAGTCATAATTCAACCCCCTGAGCAATTGCTGCTAAAATATAAGGATGAGCCTTTTGAACTTCTACTAAATCCACCTCAAAATCCTGTCCATTATCTAACTCTGCTATCGCCTTAAAATAATCTTTCTCTGGTAAATCCCAAACCGCTAAATCAGGATCAGAATGGGGAGTTATTTCTTCATAATTTAACAATGAACCAAATAAAACAACTTTTGTGACTCCATACTTCTCTTTAAGGAGACTAGCACATTTTTGAGCAATTTTTAACCCTGCTTGTTGCCGTTGTTTCATCTCTAATAGAAATTGTTCACGGTTTGCTCTCGCTGCTAAAACTTCAGCAATAATCTCTTATTTTCGTTCTTCAGTTAACTGTGTCATTATGATTACCCCTAAATCATTGAATATCAATAGTTTCTATGATAGCAATTTTTGTCATAAGCGATCGCCCATTTTGTCAGTTGGGTTGAGCAATAATAACTTTTGTCTGTCAAATATTAGTGACGCTTGAGCGAAACCCAACCACACCAATGTCGTCAATAATGTTGAGTTTCTAACTGGTATTAGTGCATTACGCTAACGCTAACTCACCCTACACGCTAACTTTTATCTCATCGGTAAAGATTGCAATCCAAAACAGAGACCTTGACAGACTCTTGTTAGAAAATTTAAATCCAAAGTAGCGATTGTATCCTGAGAACTATGATAATAGGGATTACGCATATTAGCAGTATCTGTCACCATAATTGCCGAATAACCGCAATCCCAAAAGGGAGAATGATCGCTGCGTCGAGTATCGGGGACGATATAACCTCCAAAAATTACCGGCAACCATTCGCAGGGAGTCTGATTTTCTCTCATGACTCGACTAAGAAAATTTAAATCCTCGCGGGTTTTGAGATTGCCAATCAAAGCGATAAAATCCCCGGTGTTGGGGTAAAAATGTTCTAGAAAAGCTGGATATTTTTGAGAATGGGGATTTTTATCACAGTAACCGAGCATTTCTAAGGATAACATTAACCTTAAATCCTGCTTAGTTTGTTTTAATTTTTCTGCGTAGGCAATGCTCCCCAGTAATCCGTATTCTTCTAGATCGAAGGCAATTAAACGAATTGGATAATTAGCCTGATTCTCCCCAAAAAACCTCGCTAATTCTAATAATACCGCTAATCCCGTGGCGTTATCGTCGGCCCCTGGCGACCCCGGCACCGTGTCATAATGAGCGCCAATTAAAATCGGAGGTTTTTGACTATTGTTAGGCAAATCCAAGATTAAATTTTCGTAAACTTTTCCCTGAAAAGGGAAACAATGTGATTCAACCTTTCCCCAATTGCCTAACTCTTGCCGTAGGTATTCTCGCACATAAAAATGTCCTTGACTAGAGAAAAAAGGGTTTCTTTCTCGGACAATTTGTTCTAGGTGTTGGCTTAAGCGATCGCTAAGAAGATCAAACATTGATAGCAGCAGATAATTTAATCAAAAGAGCCAATGGATAGAGAAACTGAGGGAAAAATCGGGGAAAATAATAATTGTTAATTAGGGTCTGCTGAAAAAGTTTTTCCTGGTGGCAGGGTGTGGGGTGTGGGGTGTGGGGTGTGGGGTTTTACCCATTTTCACCTGGTCAATTACCTAATTTTCAGGGAAAAAGTACCTGAATTTTCCCCTCAATCACTGCAAGGGTCGGGACTTTTTGAGGTCAAAAAAGTCTAAAAGCCTTATCCAACAAGGTTTTTAGATTTATTCAGCAAACCCTAATTATAAAATATTCTGTGGAGCTAAAATCATGACAAATCTCCAGTTGACTAGCTATGATTGTATCGTTGTCGGGGCAGGATTAGCAGGATTAATCGCCGCGCGGAATCTCCAGAGGCAAGGTCATCAAGTTCTGGTGATCGAAGCGCGAAATCGTTACGGTGGTAGGATGTCTGGTCAATATCTCCCCTCCGGACAGTGGATCGATCGAGGTGGTCAGTGGGTGGGTCCAACCCAAGAGCGTTTTTTGTCCCTCCTCGATGAGTACAAAATACGTCGTTTTCCCTCTCCCAATCAGGGAAAAACCGTCCTAGTGTTCAACAACAAACGCTATGAATTCAACGGTTTTTTTCAAGGTTTCCACGAGGGAGAAGTACCCGATATCGGCCCGGCAGAATGGCAAGATGCGATGTCAGCATGGGCGCGTTTTCAAGAACTAACCAAAACCCTACCTTCAGGTTATCCCCAAAGCAACGATCACACCAAAAAACTAGACAGTAAAACTTTTGCCCAGTGGATTGAAGAAAACACCAGCACAGATTTTGGTCAATGGTATTTTGCTTATATGGTGCGTGCAGTGGGTTTTCTCGGGCCGGCCGAACCCCAGCAAGTCTCACTGCTACACGTTCTTTGGGGACAAAATTGCGCCCCTCAGGCCGAACATCCAGAAGCCGAACTGATCCATGGCGGAGCCGGACAAATTCCCGACAAGATCGCGGCGGAATTAGGAGAGCGAATTCGACTGGGGGAACCAGTTGTTCGCCTTAATTATGACTCGGCCGGTGTCACCATAGAAACCACCCAGAACACTTTTACCGCCAAATTTGCCATCATTGCCATGCCGCCCCATCTTGCTGGCCGCATTATTTATCATCCCCCGCTGCCACCCCAGCGAGAACAACTAACCCAACGAGTACCGATGGGATGCTGCGCTAAAATCCTGATTTCCTATGAGCAACCTTTCTGGCGAAAACAGGGACTAGCGGGAGTTGCTCAGGGGAATTGTCAATGGTTGGAACTCTGTGCCGATAGTTCCGATCCCGAAACCGGTGTCGGGGTAATCGCCACCTTTGTGGTTGGCGATCGCTATATTCGTTGGCGCTCCATGAGTGGCCCAGCGCGTCGTGCCGCCGTCCTCTCGGATTTAGTTATTTATTTCGGTCAAGAGGCTCTTTTCCCGATCAGTTACGATGAAGTGGATTGGCCCGGGGATCCCTGGACTGGTGGCGCATATTCCGCTTTTATGCCCCCCGGAGTCTGGACAAGTTTCGGCGAGGCTCTTTTTACTCCCGTTGGACCGGTTCACTGGGCCGGCACAGAAATGGCTGATCGCTGGCCGGGATTTTTTGAGGGAGCGATCCGCACAGGTGAGGCAGCGGCTGATCGAATCGCCTTGCTTTTGCGGGAAAAATGAGCATCTACAGGGCTAGGACACCTTTTAGGTCAAAAAAATCCTCATAGTCAAGTTTCGGGGGCTAATAGGGCAAAAAAATCCTAAATCATCACTATTTCGCCCTGGTAATGTTCGACGAAATGCTGGACACGATGACGATATTCTTTAATTGTCCGATCGACCCATTCCCGCTGCTCACTGTTAGCATAGATATGCACTAAAGGTTCTCCAGCATCGGGTAAAATCAATACCCAGTCATCATTGAGGGGATTAATCACCTTCACCCCATCGATTAACTCTAGATTATCGGTAGCGTGAGTTTCCACCAGATAGCGCATCAAGGATCCCTTGACTTTCCAAGGACAACGCACCGCCGTATTCTTATTGTAAATGCGCGGTAACTCGGCCCGCACCTGAGCTAGAGAACGTTCCTGAATGGTTAACATCTCCAAAAGTTTCGCCACGCTGAACATGGCATCGAAACCGGGATGTAATTGCGGAAAAATAAAGCCAGTTTGCCCAGAGCCTCCTAAAACCACATTAGGATTGGTTTGACATCCTTCCATTAAAGCGCTAGGACTGGCTTTTGTCCGCACCACCCGGCCATCGTGACGACGTGCGATCTGTTCCACGGCACTAGAAGCATGAACCGGCACTACCACTGTACCGCGAGGATGGGCGGTCAGAATTGTATTCACCATTAGAGCAGTTAATTGTTCCCCGCGAATCGATAAACCACTCTCATCGACGAGGACTAACTGTTCCCCATTGGCCGAAACCTGTACACCTAAGTTCGCTTTCAGGGCCTCCACCACATGGCCCAATTGATGGATTAGTAACTCTCTTTCCTGCATGGAAAGGGCATTCTGACGTAAACTGGCATTGAGAACCACGGCATCACAGCCAAATTTGGCCAGTAATTCCGGTAAAATTGCCCCTGAGACTCCGTAGGCGTAATCAATGACGATTTTGGAGCTACTGTTGCGAATGGCCTCCACATTTAGCTGAGTTTCAAAGGTTTTGCGGTAATTATCGAGAATATCAGCCGGATAGGACATACTGCCGATTTCCTGCATTCCCACCCGTCGCAGATCTTCTTTGAAATAGGCCCCTTCGATTTTCTTTTCCCTCGCTTTGGAAACATTAATCCCTTTTTCGTCTAAAAACTCGATTAAGAGAAAATCCGGGCGATCGGGATGAATACGAACGTGAATGCCACCGACTACGTTTAATTTAGCCACTAAAGTCCGCGAAATCGGTAAAGCATTCGCTTGTAGGTTTTGGATATTAACTCCCACGGACATTAAACCGGCAATCAGCGATCGACTGACCATGCGCGAGACACTACGTTGATCCCGGGAGACGATTACCGTTGACCCCGGTTTCAGAATGGAACCGTAGGATGCCCCCAGTTTAACGGCGAATTCGGGCGTGATATCGATGTTAGCGAGGCCCGATACTCCTCGTTGACCAAAGAGGTTTTTATGGGCAGTATTTCCCCAAATCAGGTTAATATTGAGGATGGCTCCCGATTCGATCTGTTTACTCGGCCAGACTCTTACCCCAGAATTGATCTGCGCTTCTTCCCCCACGATCGATAATTGTCCAATCACCGCACCTTCGTGTACCTGGGCCCGTCGATCGATTCTGGTTCCCCTAGCGATCGTACAAGCGGCTAAATTGACCTCATCCCCGATCACCACACCATTCCAGAGGATGGGACGTTTCAGATCGGAACCAGCGCCGATGGTGACATTATCGCCGATAACCGAACCCCTCTCGATCAGAACATTTGCACCAATGCGGCAATGATTGCCGATCATGACCGGTGCCTCGATCTGGGCGCTAGGATCGATATAGGTATTAGTGCCGACCCACACTCCGGGGGATTTTTCTCGATAGGGAAATTCCAGGTTAACTTTGCCAGATAAAGCGTCGTATTGCGCTTCTCGGTAGGCCTCCAGATGACCGACATCGCACCAATAACCATCGGCCACATAACCATACATAGGTTCGCCCCTTTGCAGCAGCAGCGGAAACAAATCTTTAGAAAAGTCGGACTCTTCTTTGTAGGGGAGATAATCGAGGACTTCTGGTTCGAGAATATAGGTTCCGGTGTTGACAGTATCGGAAAAAATCTCGCTGGTAGATGGTTTTTCGATAAAACGGCGAATTCTGCCTTCTTTGTCGGTAATCACTACCCCAAACTCGATCGGATTGGGAACCCGCGTCAGGACGAGGGTTGCTTTCGAGTTTTTGCTTTTATGGAATGCGATCGCTTTTTGCAGGTCAAAATCGGTGATACTATCGCCACTAATCACTAGAAAGGTATCATCTAACCATTCGGCAATATTTTTTACACATCCTGCGGTGCCTAGGGGTTGATCCTCCTCCACAGCGTAGGTGATTTTTACCCCAAAGTCGCTGCCGTCTTGAAAGTAGTCGCGCATGACATCGGGGAGATAGTGCAGGGTGGTGATAATTTCGGTAATGTCATGCTTTCGCAGTAAATTAATAATATGTTCGGCGATCGGACGGTTGAGAATCGGGACCATCGGTTTGGGAAGATCACAAGTAAGCGGACGTAATCTTGTCCCTGAACCACCTGCCATTAGTACCGCTCGCATAACTTCCTCCCAAGGCTATCTTTTCGCCGTTTTTAAATAGTTTTTGCAAATTATGGCTTTAGTTTTCCTATCTCGATCGAGCTAGTTCCTAACCGGCATTCTAACACCGTCTCCCGGATTCAGGACAATATTTTCTTTTCCCAAGCCGGCAAAACCCAAGCTTACAATGGGAGATGTGAATTGTCTAAATCTAAGGATGAGATGGCATGGAACTGGTTATTTTTATCTTAATAATTTTTTATGGTGTCGGTGGTTGGAAATTCTGGAACGGGTACAGAAGCACTAATTTTAGTTCCAGTTTACCCAATCGTTTAGCTTTAACACTGTTCTGGCCGCTTCTGTTGGCTGTTAATCCCGCCTATCGCAAGAATTTTAAAAAAGCCCTCAAGGGCAAATAAAATTAACATATTGCCAAGGTTGCGGCCATAAAACAGAAAGTAGCTGGGTATCGATGGCAATTAACAGTTTAGCCATGAATGGCTTATCATGGTTAGGGAAAAAAGGGGTCGTAGCTCAGTTGGATAGAGCGAGTGCCTCCTAAGCACTAGGCCGCCGGTTCGACCCCGGCCGATCCCGCCTTTTTCAGTGATCAGTAAACAGTGAAAAGAAACCGGGAAACTGCTATTTATAGCGCTTTTCACGTTATTGAGGTATCGACAAGTTTTGCCAACAAAGGACTTAAGCTCCTTGCCCATGCCTCATTCTGATGAAAACTGCTATAGCGTTCATTATCAAAATATCTACGGGCTTAATTAAGCCCGTAGGGACGGCTACGGGCAACTTCTAGAGGTTAGGCTTGATCGCTTCTGTTCTCGTTAATCTGTCGGATGATTTCAATCATTTGAGCGTGTCGATCATCCATTCTCTCTAGATGCCGGTAAAAATCGGCTTGAGTCTCATAAAAATCTGATTGTGCGCTTGCTATTCGAGCTAGGTAATCGTAAAGCCCTTTTTTCTCCTGTTTCCGTTCTTCGCGGTCACTAGCGACGGCATCAGCTAGGGATTGAATAGCGCGAGCGTTCGATTCCACTATTTTCTCGATCCGCTCTAATCTGTCTTCTGACATTTTGGTAAACTCCTAATAGACTAATTTCTTGTCCCCCACCGATGCCCCTCGGATGGCGGAATAATATTAAATCCGTTGAGTATAGGCTATATATCAGGACAGCCGAACGGCAAAAGGCAAAAGGGGGAATAAATAACCAGTTTTTAATAACCGGATTTAGTATCACTCAAAACTTAAAACTGATCACTGATCACTGCTATTTATCTTCTCATTCTGCCCTTAACTTGATACCAAAGCCTTCTTAAACGTAGATCGAGAGAAAAACCCCGACGGGTGGGAATAACAATCGTGCCACCGATGCGATCGTGGAAAGCGCGGTTCAATTGCTCATCACCGATCGCCATACCACAATCGGCGAAAAGGGGCGAAGATAATAAAATCAAGCTTAAAGGATTGCCAAAAAAAGTATTTAACCCTACCATCATTAAAGCTGCCCCGCCACCAGCGATCGCCTCTCGTTTGCTTAACTCCAAAATTCCGGGTAAACGCTGAAGTTGTAGATCGATGATCTTCATATCCAGGGCCCAACGTCCTAAACTCTGACCCTGATTCTGCGCGACTAATAACACCCGCAAACACCACCAAATCAGGAGAAAAAGGAAAAATTGTAGTACAGGCGAACTGTTAGCAAAGGAGCTTAAAAACCAGATCGAGGCAAAGTCGATCAGGAAAGCATAGGCCCGACGATCTAAGGGAATTTTCGGAAATTTTTGCGGTAGATTATCTTCAGGCGGGATGGGGTAAACCATAAACTAAATTCTCGGAAAAATCCTGCTGTTTATCTTCTACTCTAATCGGGAAATTGGCAATTCTAGAGTGAGTGGAACGAACCACAGAGACACAAAGGACACAAAGATTGATCGCTATTATATAAGTTAAACTTATCACACAAAGAATAAGAGAGCCAGAGATCTAGGCTACCATTGAGCAAAGGTAGCCCAGAATACAGGGATAATCATGGAGCAAGATTCATTACTAACGGAGGTTATTCTAACCCATCCACGGCAAAGTTTGGGAGAGATCCAATTGGATTGGATGCCACAACCGGGTAATTATTTGGCCTTAAAAGGACAAACCTATGCGGTTTTGGAACGTCACCACCAGTACCAATACAAGATTGGTGGCTATTGTTTACGCAAAATTTCCCTTTATGTACAAACTGCTCCCACTCCGAACGAAAAAAGTTTGATTGAAGGACGTTGGGTGATGGGGGATGCTAGTTGTCGTTTTAACGCCAGATCCGAACTGTTACGCTGTGCGATTAACCCCTCCGGTCCCTGTCAAGATTGTCGTTTTTACGAAACTATTAACCCTTAAAAGAGCCTTTTTCGGCAACAATCTGGCTATTTTTCCCCTAGCTAACCACTATATTGACAAATCGCCTATGAATCATCCTTATTCTTGGATCGAGGATAGCTTAAAAACCCTCCATCGGGCCAATTGGTATCGAAGGGTTAAAACCATTCAAGGCCGGGGCGGAGCCGTTATAGAATTAGAGGGTCGATCGCTGATTAATTTTGCCAGTAATGATTATCTGGGATTAGCAGCCGATGAAAGAATGATCGCGGCAGCCATAGCAGCAACACAACGCTATGGAACTGGAAGCACCGGCTCGCGTCTATTAAGTGGACACCGAGATCTTCATCGAGACTTAGAATTAGCGATCGCATCCTTTAAAAATAGCGAAGACGCGATCGTTTTTAGTTCGGGATATTTAGCCAATTTGGGGACAATTACCTGTTTAGTGGGGCAGAAAGACCTGATTTTAGGCGATCAATACAATCACTCTAGCCTCAAAAATGGAGCCAAGTTAAGCGGTGCCACGGTGAAAGAATACCGGCACAATAGTCTCGAAGACTTAGAAAATCAGTTATTAGCCCACCGTCATCACTATCGTCATTGTTTACTGCTCACCGATACAGTGTTTAGTATGGATGGGGATATCTGTCCCCTAGCGGGAATTCTCGCTCTAGCCGAGATTTATAATTGCATGGTTTTGGTGGATGAGGCCCACGCTACTGGGGTTATGGGGGAAAACGGCACAGGTTGCGTGGAATATTGTGGTTGTCAGGGACGGGAATTAATTCAGATGGGAACCCTGAGTAAAGCTTTAGGCAGTTTAGGGGGATATGTGACTGGAAACGCCAAAATTATCGATTTTATCCGCAATCGCGCCGCTACTTGGATTTATACTACCGGTTTATCCCCCGCCGACACCGCCGCTGCTAGAATGGCTTTAGAGATTATTCGTCTGGAACCGGAACGTCGCCAACGCCTACACCAAAATATTAATTTTGTCAAGAGTAAATTAAATAATCTTAATATATTGCCTTCGGAAGCGGCGATTTTATGTTTACCGGTAGCCAATCCGGGTCAAGCCCTAGAATTATCGCAAAAACTGCTAGAAAAAGGCATTTTTGCCCCCGCAATTCGTCCTCCTACCGTTCCCACCAGTCGTCTGCGATTTACTGCCATGGCCACCCATAGCCTCGCCCATCTAGAGATTCTTGTCCAGTCTATTGGCGAATCTTTCTCCACATAGAGAAAAAGTTTTTCGTGGGAAGTGGGGAACAACTAAGTTGAGCGGCGGTTAGCATCCTTGATCCCATCATCAAGCTCTCTAGCCTGGCCGCTCCAACGACTTGTTAGACTGGGCTTTCGCAATAAGTTTACGACTTCTCTGCCGCTTGCTGCCTCCTTTTTGCGTAGGTCTGCAAAGATTGCATCCAAGTCATACTAATTTGGGATAGCTTTCTTTGGATTTGAGCGTTTGCCATCTGCTTACAATTCCATGTTAGTAGATAGTCTAAGCCATAAACGGTTGCTAGTGCCATCTGTAAGGCATCATTAGACGCTTTGGGGGGTAGGTTGCTTTGTTGCAGGAATTCTTGTGCTAGAGCGATCGCTTCTTCGGTTAGATCGAGAAAAATCAAGGACTGTAACAAGTTCTGTCTTTGAGTAGCAATTGTTGAATCTTCTCTCGATGCTTCATCTTCAACAATTTCCGAAACATACAGAACTAATAAACTACTATACTCATCCCACCAGTCTTGTGTAATCTTAATGTTGGCGGCAAGAATCAGGTTTTCTGTTTGTCTTGCGGTTAGATGACCCAAAATACTGGTTTCAATATAGACGGTTTCGCTCACGGCAATAAGAGAAAATCTATCCCACGTCTATCCCACTGCATTTAATCTTGGTTTTGAGGGAGTTGGGTTTCCTACCTACAAGATCAGCGAAGCGATCTGCTACGCAGTGCCTTCGGCATCGTATTTAAACCCACAGCTTCAATTAATGTGCTATGCCACTTCCAGAGAGCTAACGGCTTAGCTGAGCGGCGATAGACAACCTCTGAATCACCGCTAAGATCTCTCAATTGTCCGCTGCTCCAGCGTGTTGTTATGTCGTGTTGCTTGTCAGTTACCCACAACTCTAAATTAACTTGCCCTTGCAGAATTGCCGTGACTAGATTAAACTTAGTTTATAGACTTAGTTCTTTTAGACTATGGAAACAGTAAACATTCATCAGGCTAAAACAAACCTTTCTCGGCTATTGTCTCGTGTGGAACTCGGAGAAGTAATCGTTATTTCAAACCGAGGTATCCCAATTGCTAAGCTTGTTCCATTTCGGACATCTTTAGATCGACGGTCTAGTTTAGGACAAGATCGAGGGATGTTGACCATACCAGATGATTTTAATGCTCCTTTACCAGAAGATATTTTGGGAGCATTTGAGGGTGGTGCGGAGTGAGACTTTTACTGGATACACAATGCTGGCTGTGGTGGTTTGTCCAACCAGACAAGTTAAGTGAGAATGTAATTGAACAAATTGCAAACGAAAGCAATGAAGTGTGGTTTTCTGTTGCTAGTGTTTGGGAGATGGGAATTAAAGTTTCAATCGGTAAATTGCCACTGCCAGAGCAAATAGATGATTATGTCTCTACTCGAATGACCCGACTGGGAGCTAGGTCGTTAGAGATCAATGCTTCTCATGCTTTGCGGGCGGCTGCATTGCCTTTACATCATCGTGATCCTTTTGACCGAATGCTGATTGCACAAGCTCAGGTAGAAGATATGACACTTGTGAGTGCGGATTCAACATTTAATCAATATGAAGTGTCTTTGCTTTGGGCAGCTAGTTCTTAGTCATAAACACAGAATTTCACCTGCCTTCTAGATGCTCGTGAATCAAACTCTGTAACGCTTAAATGATTTTTAACTTTCCCCTTGGGGCAAGCTTTTGACTCTCCTAAATTTCAGTTTAGCAGATCCCCTATCCAGATCAGGAGTAAGGCTTTATGAGAAAAAGCACTAATCTCGAAAACCCTATAAACCAGTATAATACCCTAAATCAACTCCTCCAACCCCATCTAGGGGTGTTACCCAATGCCTTCGGTATCGCATTTAAACCCACAGCTGCAATCAATGTGCATGGTGCGTTCCCCCAAAAATCGATCGCTGGAGCAGTAGGAGTCAGATTAGGGAACGCACCCTACAAGATTAGCGTACTGCTACGCAGTGCCTTCGGCATCGCACTTTGTAAAATGGGTTGAAATATTGCAATAGAATCATTCTCCCGCAATGGTCAAAACTTTTCTGTAGAGTGTTTCGCTAATTCGGAATTCTGCCTTTAAGATTAGCTGATCAACAATCGGTTTAATATTCATAATCAATTCCTTTTGCTTGGCTTCGAGTAAAAGTCCCAATATTCCAGTAATATTTAGCCCAAGAGATTGTGCAACTTTGCGTCCTTTTCTTTCATCCAAAATTAATATATCTGCGCCTAATTCTAGCGCTAAAATAATCCCTTCTGATTCTCCTCGGTCTAATTTATTGAGTAGTTGATTAACTTGGGTTTGCTGAAAAAGTCATTGAAAAGTACAGGTCTCTTAATCAATGATTTCACTTAGCTACAAGCATAAGCTTTAGTTGTTGATTAATTTTTTAAATTATAACTTATCCTAATCATTGACCGAGAAAAAGTGCTGTTTTT
>NZ_JAQMSY010000177.1:0-11490 GCF_028329095.1 Microcystis sp. CS-574 | reverse complement strand
GCCTATTGCCTATTGCCTATTGCCTATTGCCTATTGCCTATTGCCTATTGCCTATTGCCTATTGCCTTTTGCCTTCTGTCTCTCCTCTCCCTGTCTCCCATCTTCTCAATGGTCACTGATCTTTGATAAACTGAGTTTCGGTGAATTGGCGCAACCGATTCGATAATTCATCAGGCTATGGATCAAGGGTAGTAATTGTAAAGATTGACAAAGAGAGGTTGACATAGATGAGATTTCGTGCATTGTTAGTTGCCTTTTTAGCCTTGTGCTTAGGGGTGTTGACAGCTTGTAGCGACGCGCCTAGTGCCGTCCTGAATAGAAACGAGCTAACCTATGATGAAATTTTAAACACTGGATTAGCTAACAAATGTCCGCAGATTTCCGAGTTTACCCGGGGGACTCTCCCCTTAGAAAGCGGCGAAAGTTATGTAGTGACAGATTTGTGCTTGGAACCCCAAGAATATTTTGTCAAGGGTGAACCCATTAATAAGCGGGAAGCGGCCACTTTTATCCAGGGTAAACTCTTAACCAGAGATACCACCAGTTTAGAACAGATGACAGCGACCTTAACCGTAGGCGAAGACGGTGTTTTAACCCTCAAGGAAGAGGACGGTATCGATTTCCAACCCATTACCGTACAATTACCCGGAGGTGAAAGAGTTCCCCTCTTCTTTACCATTAAAGGTTTCACCGGAAAAACCGAAGCTGGATTTAGCTCTATCAACAGTTCCACGGATTTTGAAGGCGACTTTAAAGTTCCCTCCTATCGTGGCGCTGGTTTCTTAGATCCCAAAGGTCGGGGTGTGGTGACGGGTTATGATAATGCTGTCGCTTTACCCGCTAGTGCTGATAGTCAAGATTTCCAGCGTGCTAACGTCAAAGCGACGGAACTGGGTAAAGGTACTATGTCTTTACAGGTGACTAAAGTTGACGCTTCTACTGGCGAGTTTGCTGGTGTTTTTGAAAGTGAACAGCCTTCCGACACCGATTTAGGCGCAAAAGATGCTGAAGAAGTGAAAATTCGCGGCATTTTCTACGGTCGTCTCGAAGCTCGTGCCTAATTAATTTTTGGCTAAGTTCAGAATTTCTGGAAATTAAGGCGAATTTCTCCCTGGAGAAGTTCGCTTTTTTCTAAGCTTTGACACAATTAATACTAAATCCGTTGAGTATAGGCTACTTATAGAGGAGAGGCACTCATGCAACAGGTAAAAGTTATATTGAGAGAATTAAGCATTAGTTGGTAACTCCCCAGGTTTGCCATGACATAGACATCATTAAGGTTAGTTCTGGTTAATTGCTCGTACAAACTATTTGGCAACACCTCTAATTTTCGCTTTTACTTTTTCAATATGTCAGAGGAACCTTGACAAATCAGAAATTTTCTAGAGCTATTCATATTTTTTATTGAGTATCTACTAAACTATAAACCCAGGCGACGGCGAGTTTTTTTGAAACTAAAGGGGGAGTGAGCCATAAATAGCTTCAAAAATTCTAGGCGACTTTGAAGATCACGATATTTTTTTAGGTAGTAAAATAGTGCTTCTAAATCAATATAAACACCCTTGCGATACAGGTAATGCGCTAATTCTATCCCACTAATCTCATTTTTTAAAAGGTCAATTAACTCAAGAGTGCTAGGTAAGCTATTGGGGCAGAATGAGGAACTATAGGCAGAGTTTACCCATGATGGTTCTTTATCTTTAAAGCTTTTAGATTCTGGGTGTCCGAAACCAATATTATAGATCAAAGAAGTTTTAGGAATAAGATGAACCCGATCTTGATACAAAGATGCAAGAGTAAGAGTAATAACCCAGTCAGTTCGATCATTTCTCTCTAGCCAGAACTGGCTCATTATAGTCATTTTTGTTTGCACGGTGGCGGGTATATTATAGAATTTTCCAAAAGGATTATATTGTTTAGGCTGATTGATGAGAGCGATATCATTCCAGCGATCGGCCCAGATACCGAATCCCCAAGAAAAAACTCTATTAGAGAGAGCAAAATCCTCTTCGAGCAGAGGATATGCTTGCTCTGGAAAGGTTGCATATCCGCTAATCGAAAAGATTTTTTTATGTTCACGGTATGCCTCTAATAAACGGCACATCCTATCATAAAAATATGGATTGGGAAAGTTATCATCTTCCAAGTAAACAACAGATTCATAAGTGGATAGGACTTCTGTCAAGGACAAAATGACATTTTGATCACAGCCCAAATTTTTTGGTCTTAACCTTATATCTACTGGAATTTTACTAGAGAACTCTTGCAGTAAAGCAATTGTTTGATCAATCAGGGGTATATCACGTTCACTTCTTGCTCCATCCACATAGGCAATGATCTGATGAGGAAATAGAATCTGTTGGGTTAACCCCTTTAAAACTTCCTTGAGTAGATCGGGACGAGTAAAAACTATTAAAATAACTGGCGGCAAAGAACTAGGTAAAGGCACCTCATCAAGAGACATTGGTAAATTTGTTAAATTCATAGACTACCGCAAAACAAAAATTTTAACATCTGCATAAATCATGCCCAATATGGTAACACCTTAATTTGACTGTGTCAAGCTTAATCACACTTCGATAACTCCCAGCTAGAATTTTTTGAACTTAACTTGAGAGAAAACTTTTATTATAATGCTCGGATATCCTGTCTCCTTTGCCTGACCACTTATTAACCGTAACTTTCTATCCCTAGATAAAATTTTACAACCATAATCAGCGATTACTAAAAATTATATCATTGAAAACCCCTATCGGTCATTAAAGAGATAGGGGCTAATTATTTTAGATACTTTCCGTTTGTTCTGACTTCCTTTTATAATTATCTTTAGTCAGATAGCGGATACGAGATTTCAGAAATTCAGCCAATCCATAAATTTCATCAAGACTGTCTATATTTGTGTTTGCTTCTTTACCAGTTTCGACGTTATCGGGAATACTGATTGATTTCTTGCCAGTTTTTTTGAACCACAGACGACAGACTGTTTTGGTTACTTTTCCATCTAAGTTGATACCAAAATAACTTCTAGTGTCTTTGTATTGAATCCGTGCGGTATTGATTTCTTCCCGTAGAATTGATTTAATAATGTAAAATACTTCCAGTTTTTCGGGATTAATTCCATGTTCCTCTGGTTCTTCTGGTGGAGGATCTTCTCCTGCTGGTGTATCAGGAGGATTTTGTCCAGTTTTTTTGATGATATCATTGATATACTCTTTGAGAGAATGCTTAATAATTTCTGTGAATTTTTCAACAACCAATGCAGTTCTCACTCCAGAATACACATGACTAACAAAAAACTTAACAAATTCGGGGGAAGGATCATTTAATTGCTGGGCAATCACTTTTTTAACTTCTTTTGTGTACAATAAATTGCGAGCAACCTCTTCTAGTTCGTCAGAATTAAAGCTAGATTTAGAAAAACGTTTTAATTCGTTAACAGAAGAGTCGTCAAAGTCGAGAATGTTAAACTCAAAAAATGGCTTATTGTCCATGATATTATCCTTGACGATATCCGTATAAAACCGATAGATAATTCCATTAGTTAAAACTCCAAAGTTAGCTCCAGTTGCATTAAAATATCGATGCAGTTGGGAACTATGTTTAGGATGCTCAAGATTTTGATGACAGCTTTTACATTCCATCAAAATAATCGGTTGATTGTCCAAACAAATAGCATAATCCACTTTTTCCCCTTTTAATCCAGTTAAATCGGCACTATATTCGGGGTGAACTTCCATGGGATTGAACACATCGTAACCCCATGCTTGCAAAAAAGGCATAATAAAAGCTGTTTTGGTTGCCTGTTCGTTTTGGATTTGAGAACGAGAGGTTTCAACTTTTTGGGCAATTTCTTTGAGTTTATCGATTTCCATGATAGCCTCATTATCTAGGATGTGTGGGTCATGTTCTCAGCCTAACCATAATTTAACCTTTTTTTTACCTAAGGGTCAAGCATTTTTGACTGTCATCATCATTAATTCAAAAATATTTACACTAATCAACCGCATCTTTTGTGCTATCATTTCTAGGAATGGGTTATTTTTAATAATGTCCCCATTTGATCAAAGACAATGCTTGCTTTAGAACAGCTTTATGAACGGGAGTACGATCGCTGGTTAAGCGAGACGATCGAGTTATTAAAAAATCGTCAGTTCGATCGGGTAGATTACGAACATTTAATCGAGGAGTTGGCAGCTTGGGGACGAGGGAAAAAAACTGCTGTTAAAAGTTTAATTTTATCGATAATAATCCAGCTGCTACTCTATCAATTTTGGACGACAGAAAGAGAAAAAAATAGTAATCATTGGGCGGCAGAGATTATCACTTTTCGAGTACAATTAGAATATAAGCTCACCACCAATTTAAGTAAATTTCTAGAACTAGAACTAGAGTTAGAAGATATCTATGAAAACGCTCGCTTAATTGCAGAAAAAAAGACAGGATTAAAAAATTTACCGATAATTTTTCCCTACTCTCTGAGACAAATTCTTGAGAAACAGTGGTTTCCCGATACAGATAATCAATAAACTCTCAAAAATATGGAATCTCACAACAGTGAACCGATTATAATTGCCGAAGCGGTGGAAAAATGGTATGATAACCGCTTTCATGCTTTACGGGGAGTGAATCTCACCGTTAATAAACAGGAAGTTGTCGTGATTATGGGGCCGTCCGGTTCAGGAAAATCCACCTTTATTCGCACTTTTAACGGTTTGGAATCCTATCAAAAAGGTCGCATTATTATTGACGGAATAACTGTGTCCCAAAACCTGAAAAATATCGAGGTAATCCGTCAGGAAGTCGGCATGGTTTTTCAACAATTTAACCTCTTTCCCCATCTGACGGTATTAGATAATGTCACCCTCGGACCCATGTGGGTGCGCGGTTGGAAAAAAGCGCAAGCGGAGGAAATAGCGAGAAAACTCCTCGAAAAAGTTGGTATTCTCGAACAAGCACTTAAATATCCCCCTCAGTTATCGGGAGGACAACAGCAGCGGGTGGCAATCGTTCGCGCTTTAGCTATGCAGCCGAAGGTGATGTTATTCGATGAACCCACCTCAGCTTTAGATCCGGAAATGGTGCGAGAAGTCTTGGAAACGATGCAAAGTTTAGCCAAATCGGGGATGACCATGGTTTGTGTCACCCACGAGGTAGGATTCGCGCGAGAAGTGGCCGATCGAGTGGTATTTATGGATCAGGGTTTAATTTTGGAAATTGCCCCCCCAGCAGAATTTTTTAATCATCCCCAATCCGATCGAACTCAGCAATTTTTAGCAAAAATTCTTTGATTTTCCATGACTTGATCATTAAACCATCTCTTTTTCTTCTTCTACCTCCACTAAAAGGGGAACGAGATTTTCATTTAAACGACCGGCTCGAATTAATTCTGCGTAGGTATTAGCTTCTATATCGAGTAAAGTATCTTGAAATTGTTCGGCCACCACATCTTTTAATTGTGGGTGTTCCTCTAGTAATTTTTGCAACTGATCCCGCAAGGACTTTAATTGTCCTTCCACCAGAGTTTTTTTGTCGCGATAAAATTCGGGATCGATATCGGGAAAACGTTCTGGTTGTTGCAGATAATTAGACACCCTAGTTAAAGCAATTTGACGAGCAATTAGGGCCGAATATTCGGTGCGAATCGGTTGATCACCAATAAGATTGAGGGCATTTAACAGCCATTGTATAGATAATCCTTGCACCAATAAAGTAAATAAAACCACCCCAAAAACCACGTCAATAATTTCTTGACGGTAGGGGATAGACGTGGGAACACTTAACGCTAGGGCGATCGAAACCGAACCGCGTAATCCTCCCCACCATAACACCGTTCTTTCCTTGAAACTGATCCTATTACCCGTAATTAGGTTACTAATTCCCCCTAGTCCAAAAATTGAGAACAGACGGGAAACCACCATAGCAGCGATCGCTATTAAAATCCCGCTTAAGTGACTGCCGAGACTCTCAAAACGGGTTTGATCGCCGATCAGTAAAAAGATGATGGAATTGACAAAAAAGGCGATAAATTCCCAAAATTCGCTAACTACCAGGCGCGTGCGGGGACTCATACCAATGCGCGAACCGAGATTACCGAGAATAATCCCGACAATCACCACCCCAATCACACCAGATCCGCCCAATTTTTCCGTGACGAGATAGGTTCCGTATGCAGAAACTAGAGTCAGAGACTGTTCCACAAAAGGCAGATCAAAGCGTTGGGTAAGGTAGGAAATGCCGAAACCGATCACGCAACCCACACCGATGCCAATCCCCACAAAGGTGCAGAAACGAGCGATCGTCACGGGGACGGAAAAGGTATCGACTCCCAAGGGAATCCCCACCAAGAGGACGAAAGCGACCACAGCGACCCCATCATTAAAGAGACTTTCCCCTTCCATCAGGATCGTCAGTTTTTTACTGGCCCCCAATTCTTTAAATAGGGCAATTACAGAGACGGGATCGGTGGCAGCTAGGGCAGCACCCAAGAGAAAAGCGATCGATAGGGGTAAATTAGCAAAGATATGTAGGGGATAGGCGACTCCCAAAACGGAGATAATCACCCCGATAACGGCAAAAAGGACGATAGTAACCCAATATTCCTTTAATTTAGCCCAAGGAATATTCCAAGCGGCTTCAAAAAGGAGGGGAGGCAGAAAAATTTCCAGAATTAATTCCGGGGAAAGATTAACTAGACGCAAATCTAAAAAAGCTAAACCCATACCGACAATAACTAACAGCAGGGTGTAGGGAATTTTGCGGAGGAAAGCAACGGTTCTCGATAAAGTGGCGACACTCAAGGAAATGGTCAAAACTAGCAGGAATTGCTCTAAATTATGAGCGATCGCCTCATTAGCTGTAGATTCTAGACTCATTATTTTCAGTTATCAGAGATGGGGTGTGGGGTGTAGGGTGTGGGGTGTGGGGAAGTGGGGGTGTGGGGAGGTGGGGAAGTGGGGTGATGGGGAAAGTGGGGAGACCACTTCGTGCGCGTTGCGGGGGGGAAGTGGGGAGGTGGGGGAATTTCAACTAAAACCCTAAAACCCTAAAACCCTAAAACCCCAAAACCCCAAAATCTAACACCCTAGTCATTCCCAGACTGAGGAGAGATTTTCAAAGAGGAAATGGCCCCTTCTTCTATCGGGGTTTCTGATGTATTCCTTTCCCCATCGAGAGAAGGGTTTTTTTTGCCGCCAGAACCGCCACTTTTCGGGGGTTTCGAGGAGAGGAATCGGGCCTCGAACTGTTTGATCAGCACATACAACACCGGGACGAGAAATAAACTCAACACCGTGGAAATCAGATAACCGCCTAGGATTGCAGTTCCTAGGGACCAACGACTCATCGCTCCGGCGCCGGAAGCGATAACCAAGGGCAAGAAACCAACTAAACCGGAAATAGCCGTCATCAGAATCGGTCTTAAGCGTTCCGTCGAGGCCCGGGCTGCCGCCTCGGGAATACTTAAACCCAAAGTACGGGACTGGTTAGCGAATTCCACGATCAAGATGGCATTTTTAGCCGCTAAACCGATCAACATGACCAAAGCCACCTGAGCATAGATATTATTATTCACCGCCGGGAAGAGACTACCCACTTGTAGGAAATTCGCCCGCAACAGTAAGGCCCCCATGGCACCTAGGATCGCTAGGGGAACGGTAATCATGATGATAATCGGGTCGATATAGCTTTCGTACTGGGCTGCAAGGACGAGGAAAACCACGATAAAGGCTAATCCGAAGATAACTGGGGCAGCCCCGGCGGAAGTTTTTTCTTGGAAAGCCGTACCCGTCCAAGCGTAACCGAAACCGGGCTGCAGGACTTTCCGACAAACATCTTCCATCACTGCGATCGCCTGTCCCGTACTAAAACCGGGGGCGGGACTACCCTGAACGTTAATTGAGGGATAGAGGTTAAAGTTAGTGATAATCGGTGGATAGGTGAAGCGTTTGACGCTAACTAAACCCGATAGGGGAATATTGGCCCCGGTACGGGAACGGACGTAAAGACGGTTAATATCTTCGGGATTAGAACGATAATCCGCTTCTGCTTGGGCAAAGACTCGATACAAGCGATCGCCTAAGACGAATTGGTTAACGAAGTTGGAACCGAGATAGGTTTGCAGGGTCCCGAAAACGGCCTGCATATCGACGTTTTGCGCCTGTAGCTGGTTGCGATTGATGGAAAGTTCCAGCATCGGCGTGTCGGTGGTAAATTGGGTGAAAATTCCCGATAATTCCGGTCTTGTTCGGGCCTCGGCCATGACGTTATTAGCGTTGGCAATCAAAGCGTCCATGGGGAAAGAAGCGCGGTTTTGGATAAATAACTCGAAACCGCCGGTAGAACTTAATCCATCCACGGGGGGCGCATTAACGGCGAAAGCGCGAGCATCTGGGACTTTAGTGGCTAATTGTTGGTTAATTTTCCTGAGAATGCCGAAAACCGACTTATCTTCGCCAGGCCGTTCCGACCATTCTTTTAACTTGACAAAAAATAGCCCTTGGTTGCTGCCACTTCCGGCAAAACTAAAGCCCGCCATACCGACAAAGTGTTCGATTTCTTCGATACCGTCGAGAATTTCTTCGTTAATCTGACGGATAACCTGGTCGGTGTAGCGCAGGGAAACCCCGGGGGGTGCTTGCACCAAAACGAAGGCATAACCTTGGTCTTCTTCGGGGATAAAACCCTGGGGAGTGGTATTGTAACTCCAAGCTGTGAGAAAGAGGGCGGCGATAAAGAAGGGTAACACTAAAAAACGGATGCGGATCAGAAATTCGATCGAGCGTCGATAGCCCTCTTTAACTGCGTTGAAACCCCGATTAAAGCCCTCGAAAAACAGTCCCAAGGGTCCGCGGGTGCCTTGGGGCGGTTTCATGATAATCGCCGACATGGTGGGGGAAAAACTGAGGGCGTTAAAGGTGGATATCAGAATTGAAGCGGAGATGATGACGGCAAATTGTCGATAAACGATCCCCACCGTACCGGGGAAGAAAGTGACGGGAATAAAAACCGCAAATAGTACAAGAGAACTGGCAATTACCGCCGAGGTTAACTCACCCATGGCATCGAGGGAAGCTTGAAATGGCCGCATTCCCTGTCGTAATTTTTCCGATACCGCCTCTACAACCACGATGCCGTCGTCCACCACTAACCCAGTGGCCAGAATGACGGCAAACAAGGAGAGGTTATTGAGAGAATAGCCTAAAGCCAGGGCGACGGCCATGGTTCCGATCAAAGATACGGGAATAGCGATCGCTGGAATGATCGTGGTGCGCCAATCCTGAAGGAAGATAAAAATGACTAGAATAACCAGTAAAATCGCCTCCACCAGAGTGCCAACGGCTTCTTCCAGGGAAGCGGCGACAAAGGCGGTATTATCGAGGGTAATGGCGATATTTAACCCCGGGGGAAAACTCGGTTCTAGTTCCGCCATTTTTTCTTTCACCAGTTTGGCGGTATTCCAAGCGTTGGAACCGGGCAACTGATAGACGATATAGACGACGGCGGGGGATTTGTCGAAATAGGCGGCGGTACTGTAGCTTTCGGCTCCGATTTCTGCGCGGCCTACGTCTTTAATACGGATTAAATCGCCATTTTCCCCGACTTTGACGACGATATTTTCTGCTTCCTCCCCGGTGGCAACCCTACCAACGGCGCGAATTGCGATCTGGAATTGCTGCTCTTCGGGACTGGGATCACCGCCAATTGTCCCCGCACCCACCTGAATATTCTGTTCTCGGATCGCCTGTACTACTTGTTCCGCCGATACGCCCCTAGCGGCTAAAGCATCGGGATTAAGCCAAAAACGCAGGGCGTATTCCCTTTCCCCGATGATGGTTGTACTACCAACTCCCTCGATCCGGCGAATCTCGGCATCGATGACTCGGTCAACAAAGTTACTTAAAAAGACTGTATCGTAGGGATAATTGCCCTTGTCGTCCGGTTTGGCGGAAATCCCGTAGGCAAGGGTAACGCTGGGGGATTGGGTATTGGTTGTCACCCCCTGCCGGTTCACTTCTTCCGGTAAACTAGCGGCGGCGGTACTGACACGGTTTTGTACCAAGACTTGGGCAATGTTACGATCCATTTCCACCGGGAAAAAGACATTCACCGTACTTTGTCCGGTGTTGGTACTCTGGGACTGCATATAAACAATCTGTTCTGTCCCGTTAATCTGGCGATCGAGTACCGTGGTAACGTTATCCTGTACGGTTTTGGCATCGGTTCCCAAATAGTTGGCATTCACCGCTACCTGAATAAATGCCAACTGGGGCAGTTTTTCTAGGGGTAAAAAGGGAATAGCGATCGCCCCGATCAAAACGATTAAAATCGAGCAAACTGTGGTCAGAACGGGTCTTTTAATGAAAGTATCGGCAATACTGAGGATCATAGGGCGTTACTGGTTCATCTTTTCTAGGATAGTTGCGGCAGTGGGAGATTTACGAGTCAGATAATTAAATATTAATAGTTTAAAGATGGTATCTAGGATAACGGGAACAGTGGCCACAAACAAGCTAATGAATGTAATATTCTCGCGCCAACCAAAGTGCCGGAACAAAGTTTCTAGGATTACCGTCCAACCCTCCGCCGAGTGAAACCCGACAAATATATCGGTAAAGAGGATAAAGATAAAGGCTTTGGTGATATCATTTAAGCTGAGAAAATAACGACTAACATAAGCTTGCGTAATCGCCAATTGTTGACGACCAAAAATTAAGATGGCAATAAAGGCTATTACTCCAGTAATATCGGAGAGCAAGTTTTTCCAACCATCTTGACTTTCATAACCCGCTTCTCTGAATAATTCTTGCACCTGTTCCCGAAAGGTTTCTTCTGATTCTTGCCCTGCTTTTGCTACTCCTAAAACGTGCTTGATTTCTTGTATTTCTTGAAGTCTAGCAAATTCCCTGAGATATTTTTCACCAATTTCCTGAGAAATATAAACTTCTGATATTTTCGCTCTATCCACACCAAAATAGTTTAAGACAGGGCTAAAAATAAAGTTTTTACTAATAACCTGCACCGAGAGAGGAACTAAAATAATAATCAGGATAAAACGGATAGCGATGCGCTGCTGTTGTCGCAGGGTACGGAGTTGTTTGATGACAGTTTGTTCGTATTCGGGGGTTAATTCTTGCTGGAAGTTAAAAAATTTATTACTGGTTGCAGGAGAAATTATCTGGTTATCTTTATCCCTGGGTTTATCACTGGTGAGATTGGTATTAGGCAGATTTGGGGTTTGATTATTCGGTAATGGGGGCAGCAATTCCCCTAAATCTAGGCGATATTTACCGATAATATCCTCGATCGCCTTTAAAGTCTCTAGGATGTTATTATTTTCTGGGTTAGTTTGCGGGTTAAGAAAATTACCCAGACGCACTTGAGTTAAATCGAAACGTATCTGTAATAATTCTCGCTCTAGGGTACTTTGAAAGTAATCATAAACACTTTTTCCTCCCACGGCAGCTGGGGAAATTTTTTGTCCCCCAAAATGTT
>NZ_JAQMSY010000176.1:0-4690 GCF_028329095.1 Microcystis sp. CS-574 | reverse complement strand
TTCTCACTGTTGAAGACCCTGTTGAAGACCCTGTTGAAGACCCTGTTGAAGACCCTGTTGAAGACCCTGTTGAAGACCCTGTTGAAGACCCTGTTGAAGACCCTGTTGACGGCCAGCATCCAGTTCTTCCTGAAGACGGGAAGTGTATAAAGGTGATAATCTCATAATTAACTCTCTGTCCTCCTGTTCAAGCTCTTGATCGTTAGTTAAAGAAGTTCTCAAGTTTAATAATAATTCTAGAGCATTTACCCGAAAAGGATGATCCTCTGGTAACGATTCTAGCTCATCGATCGCCCTTGCTTGTACTTTTCCCCGGCCTAAAATTCTTAACCAGAGAGTTGCTTCTGTTGGGGGTAATTGATGGATAACGGTGATTGCCGTGCGTAAAGAGGGAGCCAAAAAATAGATACCTTCCCCCCAATTCTCCTCATCTAATTTAGCTCCGAATCCTTCTAACAGTTGCGAGGAAGCGGTGGGAGTCAAAATCCAGAGACGGGGGATTTCTCCATCGTTAACATTCGTTTTCTGACGATTTGCTCGACGATTAATTTCTCCTTCCACTTCCAACAGTTTTAACAGACAAGTCCTAATTTCTGTAGCAGTGACAGGATTGCGAAAGGGTTCAAATAAACAGGGATTAATCGCCATTTTTCCCAGTAATCCTAGCAGTTCTCTCGGATTATTATCGAGCATCTGGGGTGAAAACCAGACATCGATTTCTCGTGCTTCTCCTCGTACAACCCGTGCCGATTTTACTTCTCCCAGAGAAGATAATAATTCTTCGAGATAATCTTTAGCAAACTGGTCATGAATAAATCTAGTCATAGGTTTATCTAACGTGATTTAATAATTTATCTCGCAATTGCTTAATCCGATCACGATATTTAGCCGCTGCCTCGAATTCTAGATTTTTCGCCGCTTCTTTCATTTGCGCTTCTAGTTGTTGAATTAATTCGGGAATTTGTTCTAAAGAAAGTTCTTCTATATTCTCATAAACCTGCTCTAATTGTTGGGAATTGAGACGACGGGAAATATCCAGAAAAGCCAAAATTGAATTACTCGACCTTTTAACAATCGGTTGCGGAATAATCCCATGTTTTTGGTTATATTCCTCTTGAATAGCTCGCCGTCTCTTAGTTTCTTCGATCGCATTAATCATACTATCAGTGAGATTATCTCCGTAAAGAATTGCCTGACCGCGAATATGACGAGCAGCCCGGCCAATAGTTTGAATTAAAGAGCGGGTAGCCCTTAAAAATCCTTCCTTATCTGCGTCTAAAATCGCTACTAGAGACACTTCCGGCAGGTCTAACCCCTCGCGAAGCAAATTCACCCCGATCAGCACGTCAAAGACCCCTTCTCGAAGGTCTTGGATAATTTCAATCCGTTGAATTGATTGAATTTCTGAATGTAGATATCTAACTTTAATTCCCCTTTCTTGCAAGTATTCGGTTAAATCTTCGGCCATGCGTTTGGTTAAAGTGGTAATCAAAACCCGTTCATTTAACCGCACTCGCTCCTTAATTTCCCCTAATAAATCATCCACTTGTCCCTCGGTTGGTCGCACAAAAATCTCTGGGTCTAAAACTCCCGTCGGTCGGATAATTTGTTCAACAATGTGATTTTCTGACTGTTCTAATTCCCAATCTCCTGGAGTGGCCGAAACAAAAATACATTGATTAACTTTCTGCCAAAATTCTTCCGACTTCAAAGGACGATTATCCGCAGCACTGGGTAAACGAAACCCGTGATCGATCAAAACTTTTTTTCGTGATTGATCGCCATTATACATTCCGCGAATCTGCGGCACACTGACATGAGATTCATCCACAACTAATAACCAATTTTGAGGAAAATAATCCACCAAACATTCCGGCGGTTCCCCCGCTAACCTACCCGCTAAATGCCGCGAATAATTTTCTACTCCGTTACAATAACCCACTTCCTGCAACATTTCTAAATCATAACGAGTCCGTTGATCCAAACGTTGCGCTTCCAGTAATTTGCCCGCTTTTTCTAACTCCAATAAACGGTTATCTAACTCGGTTTTAATATCCCGACAGGCCACCTCTAAACGTTCCTCCGGGGTAACAAAGTGACGGGCCGGATAAATACTAACTCGCTCTAATTTTTGCAAAACTTCCCCCGTCAGGGGATCGAGATAACGAATACTTTCAATCTCATCGCCAAAAAAATCAATTTTAATAACCCGATCCTCGTAAGCGGGAACAATTTCCAAAATATCGCCCTTGAGACGAAAACGGCCGCGAGTTAACTCCAAATCATTGCGATTGTACTGCACTGACACCAAGGCCCGTAATAATTGCCTTTGGTCGAACTCTTGACCAACTGTTAAGGAAATCGCCGCTTTCAGGTATTCCGCCGGCATTCCCAAACCATAAATACAACTAATGGAAGCGACGACGATCACATCCCTGCGTTCAAACAGCGAGCGCGTGGCTGAATGGCGCAGCATATCGATCTCATCATTAATTGAAGAACTCTTTTCGATGTAGGTATCGCTGACAGGAATATAAGCCTCCGGTTGATAGTAGTCGTAATAGCTGATAAAGTATTCCACGGCGTTATTGGGGAAAAATTGCCGCAATTCGTTACATAATTGGGCAGCCAAGGTCTTATTATGGGCTAGGACAAGGGTAGGCCTGCCGATTTTCTCGATCACAGCGGCAATGGTGAAGGTTTTGCCGGTGCCAGTTGCCCCCAAGAGGGTTTGGAAACGATGCTGGTTTTGCAGGGAATCTACTAATTTATCGATCGCTGCCGGTTGATCCCCGGTGGGTTGAAAGGGTGCTTGTAGTTGAAAAGCGGTCATTAGCGGCTAGGTGTAGAGAACAGGCAAAATAAATTATCAATCAAATTACCAACACTGATAGGGTTTTGGGGAAAGAAAGATGTATCTTAATATTAGAGAGGATTTTAAAAAAAGATTAAAAGTCTTCGAGAATACCCTAAACTTAAATCTTATCGTTTCTCCGAAGCTATTAACGGAAAGGAGTATCAGGTTATGACGGTGGAAAATCTAGAAACGAACGGGACTCAAACCCCAGCAACTACAGAAGAAAAGACCAGCACACGCGGTAAAGCTACTACGGCTAAAACCGCCAAAGATAAAGAAGTGGTCGCCCTTTCGGTGAAAAACAACGCTGAATCGGCTTCCAAAGCCTTAAAATTCTATCAACCCGAACATCGCTTACCCGAAAATCGTCCTGTTGGTACTAGCCATCTTCACTTCACGGAAGATGAAATGTTACCCGGGGGCCGTCCCGTAGAAGTTAGCCATCTGAAAGTGGTTAGTACCTATTCTTCCGTCGGTGGATTGCGTCCTGTCGGCTCTAGTGGTATGGAAGTTAGCAGCACTCTAGCGATTTCTGGCAATCGTCCGATTGCTCTCAGTCATCTGCACATTAGCGAAACTTATACAGTCATGGGTAATCGTCCCGTTGCTTCCAATGAAATCGATGATCCCGAAACTTTAATGGGATTTTTGGATTAATTGTTTTGTTGATCAAGATAGATTTTTTCCCTGTCCCGGACGGGGAATTTATTTTTTTTAGCTCACCGTTTTTAATCCCGATGCTGTTTAAGCAAAAATTGTTCTTAATTGTCTCGTTTCTAATAGTGGTTTTTTGTGGTTTCGGATTATTAAATCTTACCTACGATGCTTCAGTTTTAGCACCGCAGCAATATTACCAGATTCGATCGCTTCATACTTTACAATACCAGAAAGTCTTAGAGAATGAACTGGGGCGAGCCGGATATCTACTGTTGTTAATAATAGTTGTAACCTTGCAAATACTAAAGCAAGCTAAGTTAGAGATATTAGCAGAAGCACTACCAATACCAATCCTGTTTGAGAGTCGGAGAAAAAAACTAAAAAGATTTTTAAAGCTGGAAATTCTGAATATTGAAAAAATCTGGTTTCCCTGCCTAAAAGAGATATTAAAACAGCAGTAGAGATTCACAATAAAAGGATTAGTATATATTGCCATAGCCATAGACTGGACGAGTTGGGGAGCAATAAATATCTTGATGGTGAGTTTGATTTATAACAAAAAAGCCATGCCAATATATTGGTAGATATTAGATAAAAAAGGAAGTAGTAATCTCGAAGAACAGCAGCGAGTATTGGCGAAAATATTGACCGTGCTATCAGGTCATAAAATAGTGGTGTTAGGAGATAGAGAATTTTGCTCGGTCAGTCTTGGAAAGTGGCTTCAGAAGCAGAGTTTATACTTTTGTTTAAGACAAAAAAAAAGTACAAATGTCAAGACAAAAGAAGGAATTTATCAAGAAATGAGAGCCTTAGATTTAAGTCCAGGAACTAAACTATTTTTGAAGGATGTCAATATTACAAAAGAGCAGGGATTTGTCCAGTTTAACTTAGCGGGTAAGTGGAAAAAAACTACTGGGGTTTTCAAACAAAAGAACCTTGGTATATTCTGACTAACTTTGGAGATTTAGAGACGGCAATAATTGCCGATCAAAAAAGATTTGATATTGGGGATATGTTTCGAGATTTTAAGTCGGGAGTCTATAGCTTAGAAGGTTCTCAATTAGCACCGCAATACCTATCAAAGCTGATAATTGTTATAGCTATCGCCTATACAAGTGCCACACTACAAGGTAAAAAAATTAAGGATATGGGAATCCAAAAATATGTCACAAGACC
>NZ_JAQMSY010000175.1:0-17612 GCF_028329095.1 Microcystis sp. CS-574 | reverse complement strand
CATATCCTTAATTTTTTTACCTTGCATTGTGGCACTTGTATAGGCGATAGCTATAACAATTATCAGCTTTGATAGGTATTTCGGTGCTAATTGAGAACCTTCTAAGCTATAGCCTCCCGACTTAAAATCTCGAAACATCTCCTCAATATCAAATCTTTTTTGATCGGCAATTATTGCCGTCTCTAAATCTCCAAAGTTAGTCAGAATATACCAAGGTTCTTTTGTTTTAAAACCCCGATAGGTTTTTTTCCACTTACCAGCTAAGTTAAACTGGACAAATCCCTGCTCTTTTGTAATATTGACATCATTCAAAAATAGTTGAGTTCCTGGACTTAAACCTAACTCTCTCATTTCTTGATAAATTCCTTATTTTGTCTTCACATTTGTACTTTGTTTTTGTCTTAAACAAAAGTACAAACTCTTTTTCTGAACACACTTTCTAAGACTGACCGAGCAAAATTTTCTATCTCCTAATACCACTATTTTATGACCTGATAGCACCGTCAATATTTTCCCCAATACTCGCTGCTGTTCTTCGAGATTACTACTTCCTTTTTTATCTAATATCTCCCAATAGATTGGGATGGCTCTCTTGTCATAAATTAGACTCACCATCAAGATATTAATTGCTCCCCAACTCGTTCGGTCTATGGCAATATATACTAATCCTTTTATTGTGAATCTCTCCTGCTGTTTTAACATCTCTTTTAAGCAGAGAAACCAGATTTTTCAATATTCAGAATTTCCAGCTTTAAAAATCTTTTTAGTTGTTTTCTCCGACTCTCAAACAGGATTGGTATTGGTAGTGCTTCTGCTAATATCTCTAACTTGGCTTGCTTTAGTATTTGCCAGGTTCCAACTATCATTAACAACAGTAGATATCCGGCTCGTCCCAGTTCATTTTCTAACACTTTCTGGTATAGTTCACTTATCATTTTCGTTATCTAGGTCATACATAGTAAATATGACCTATCTTTTTTGGGAGTCTGTGTCTGTATTCCATGCTAAATAAGCTTTTCAGCTTGCTTGTTCCCCTGTCAGAAATTTAGCTCTGCCCTTTTTTCTCTTTCCTTGGCATCTATTTCTTCCATTTCTGCATTTTGGACTAATTCTTTGGCTCTTTTTATCGTCATGGGAACTCTACTTATCCATTTTAGATGTTGAATTATTTAAAGATTCTCTTGACTATATAAGGCACTGTCACAGACCATAATACTGTCAAATTTTATTTGTTTTTTAAATTCTACTAAGATTTTGCCAAAGACAGCTTACCCTTCTTCATTTCCATCTCCAACTCTCACAAATAATGGTACGTCTCCATCCTGGGTTGTTATTAAGTCTAAGACGCATTGTTTCAAATCTGGTCGATGGTCACGAGAATATACTTTGGTAATAATTATTGGTCTTTCTTTGATAATCTCTTCTTCTTTTTTCTCTTTTTTTTCTTCACTTTTATATTCTCCATCTAGATGAAATGATGTGGCATCTAGATGAGAATATTTTGTCTCTATTTTAAATTTGTTGATTAGCATTTCCCGCTTCTTGCACCGTCAAAACATCATGCCCCAAATTTCTCAACAATTCCACAACCGGCAAAGGAAACTGCTCATCTGCGTAAAAACGTGCCATCCCCTAAACTGCCTCATTCTGCTCAATGAGCAAATCAATCTCATCTTCATGAGCTGCCGCATATACCCAAGCATTAGCTAAATCCGTAGCCTTAATAGTCGGATAACTTGTTAATAAATCAGCATCACTATAACCAAGACGACGAGCTTCTACTAACACCCAAACTGGAATTCTTGTATTGGCAATGCAAGCTTGTCCGCCGCAAACTTTAGGCGTTTTCTCAATTCCCTGCCAATCACCACCCAGACTTTGAGCGAGTAACTGGATTACCTGCACTTTTTCGCTAGGTTTGAGGGCAAGAAGTTGCTCTTCTAACTCTTTGATAATCACAGGCTTAAATCCTCATAAAGTTTTGGCCAATTATCCTTAATCATTTTACCAGAAAATTTGGGTTGAAAACCTCCCACTTTTAGTAGAGTGTAAGGTGCGTGTTTGCGGCTATCAATTCGGTCAAAAAACTAAAATTAACAATCCGCTTTAACGCACCACCTTTATCATTCGGTTTGTCTGTGTCTCCCCAGGACTTTAACCCTCCCTTATTTTGCTCTTTTGCCCTTTGTCTCCCGCCTAGCGGCGGGTCGATTTTTTTGAGAAAATTGAGGTAGTGTTAAATCGATCGCCACAATCTCTACATTGACGTTTTGGTTTACCATTATCTGTAGAATCATTTTTGCTGAAGTTTGCGAATCTTTTGTCAGAAGACAAGATTCTAAATCTTTTAAAATGCCTCTTAGCTGACAGCTTAGTCGAATAAATCTACATTTCATAGCCAAATTTATTGGCATCTACTTCTTGTAAATTAATATCGATTAAACCGTATTCTGACCAGCGTTGGGAAACCTTGACCGCCATGGCCGGATCCGACTCCAAAGGTTCCCCCCACTCGTGGTCAGTTTCAGGATACATTTTTGTCGTGGCATCAATTCCCATTCTCCCCCCCAAACCGACCTTTTCGCTGGCAAAATCGAGGCTATCAAAGGGGGTTTCCGGGAGAATAAACACATCGCGAACCGGATCCACTCTAGAACTAATTGCCCAAACCACTTGCCTGGGGTCGCGAATATTAATCTCCTTATCGACGACGATGACAAATTTAGTATAGGTGAACTGGGGTAAGGCACTCCAAAAAGCTAAGGCCGCTCGCCGCGCTTGTCCGGGATAGGCCTTATCAATGGAGATAATCGCCGCTTTATAGCTTAAAGCTTCCATCGGTAGGAAAAAATCCCTGATTTCCGACACCTGTTGCCGTAAAATCGGTGTATAAATACGATTAAGAGCGATAGCCATCATCGCTTCTTCCTTGGGAGGACGACCGCTAAAAGTGGTTAAATAAATGGGGTCGCGACGATGGGTCATGCAGTGGAAATGAATCAGGGGTGAATCTTCCACACCGCCATAGTAACCCATGTGATCACCAAAGGGTCCATCTGGCAATACCTCTCCGGGGGTAATTGTTCCTTCCAGGACGATTTCTGCGTCGGCCGGCACTTGCAAATCGAGGGTTTTACACTTGGCTAACTGTACCCCAGAACCGCCGTACAATCCCGCAAACAGCCATTCTGACAGATCTACGGGGATAGGAGTGGCTGCGGCCATGATAATCAGAGGATCGACTCCTAAAGCGATGGCTATTTCTAATTTTTTGCCCATTTGCGCCGCTTTTCGCAGGTGACGCGCCCCACCGCGCACGGATAACCAGTGGACGGTCATGGTATTGTGAGACTGTAGCTGTAAGCGATAGACACCGACGTTAGGGGTTCCCGTTTCGCAATCTTTAGTAATTACTAGCCCTAGGGTGATAATCTGGCCTGCATCGCCGGAATAGGGGCGAATCATCGGAATTTTCTTTAAATCTACCTCATCCTCCTCTAAAATTACCTGTTGACAGGCAGGGAAAAAGTTACGGTTGGGTTTGGCTTTCAGGACATCAAACAACACTTTACCAAAGTCGATCGCTTGGGAGAGTTTTTTCGGCGGTTTCGGTTGTTGCAAGAGGGCGAGTTTTTTGCCTAAATCTTCCAATTCTTCGGGTTTATTCAGGTTCATCGCCCAACAGATGCGTTCTACCGTTCCCATCAGGTTAATAGCGACGGGAAACTCGGCCTCTTGCACGTTTTCAAACAGTAGGGCCGGTCCCCCCACCTGCAGCATCCGATTAGCGATCTCGGCAATTTCTAAATCGGCAGAGACCGATGCACTAATGCGGCGTAATTGGCCACGATCTTCTAAAAGCTTAATAAATCCTCGTAAGTCTCTAGCCATGATGAAGAAATGTAAATAAATCCCTGTCTCTATTATCTCTTAGGGCGGCAGTTTCGGTGGGGGATAGTCACCTTTTTGAGAGTTGGAGGCGATTCTCGTCTAGAATTAAGTAAAAAAATCCCCATCTTACCCGGGTCATTCCTAACCCTAAATTTATGCTTATTCAGCCCAGAGGTCAACATGATTAAGGATATTGAAATTAGTAATTTTAGATGTTTTGAGCATACCAAAATTGAAGGTTTTGAGCGAGTTAATTTAATTGGCGGTAAAAACAATTCAGGGAAAACTGCCCTGTTAGAGGCTTTAATTGTTGCTGACAAGCCTGAAAATATTTTATTTTTAAGATACTTGAGAAGAGAACCAACAAAAATTCATCAGGCATTACCAAAACAGACTTTTGAAAATTTATTTTTTAGGCAAAATCAGCCGCAAGAAATGTTGATTAAAACCCAAAACGAGAATAAACAAGAAACGGAAAATAGAATTATATTCTCTGAAAACATTTCAGAAGAGTTATCAAGAAGCACCAAAATATTTGGGTTATTTGGTGGATTAGATTTGTTACGGGATTTTATAGAAGGAGAATCGTATTTTCCAAAAGGTATAATACCTACTTTGCGATTTAATATAATCGATAAATTCTCAGAAAAGAGTGAGGAATTTATTATAATTGCCACACCCAAAAATTATTTAAATATTAGCTTGAATGGACAATACATAAAACCATCCGACTATAGCTCAGAAAGTGCCAAGAATATGCCAATAATCACAACATCAATGGGAGAAATTAATGCCGATCTAGTCGAAGATTATGAACTTATTGTTTTTCAAGGCAAAAAAAATGAAGTGCTAAATTCTATTCGCATTCTCGATCCATGTATTGAAAATGTTGAGAGTTTTTATCTTGGTTCACCTAGTTTATATCTGACTAGAAAAGGAGAAAATCGTTTACCAATATCACTATTTGGAGATGCTATCAATCGCTTAGTTCAGATAATAATGAAATTAAAGGAAAGTTCTATTTTATTAATTGATGAAATTGAAAACGGTATACATTACACTAATCAAAGAGAGTTTTGGAAAACTTTATTCCGATTAGCTATCGAACTAGATAGCCAAATTTTTGCCACAACCCATAGTTTAGAGATGATCCAAGCTTTTGCCGATGTGGGGTTAGAATATTATCCAGAACAGGGGGCCTATTTTGAACTAGCAAGGAGTCCCAGAACTGATAAAATTATTGGTATTAAAAGACAATTAAGCACTTTAGAGTACGCCTTAAAACATGGCAATGAGGTGAGAGGTGAGTAACTTATTAATCGTCGAGAGCAAGAATGATAAAATTTTTATCGAAGCCCTAGTAAAATACTTAAATATTAACAAAATTCAGTTAGATAAACCGATTTGCTTTGAGGAAGATGACTATAAATGTTTACAGGGTTTAGATCAAGCTAAATTAACCAGCACTTTCGATGAAATTAAGGCGACTCTTGGTAAAAAAGCTATCCCTAAAGTTGGTATTATTATCGATCAAGATTCTGATACTAAGACAGAGCGACTAAATTGGCTTAACGATTGTCTGAAAAAGGTGTATCCAGAAGCGGAAGATATTAGGGAAACCAGTCAGCTTTATAGATTGACAACAATAGAAGATCAAATCACAGAATTTGCTTGTTATTTTACCAATGTGGAAGGACAAGGAGAACTAGAAACAGTTCTCAAGAAGATTAAAAGTCAAGATTCCACCTATGCGGATTGTTTAGAAGACTGGAGAAATTGTTTAAACAAGCAAGAAAAATCGATTAAAGACAAAGATTTTGATAAGTTTTGGATTAGTAACTATTTACGATTTGATACCTGTTCCACAGAAGACAAAAAACAAGCTGGCAGGAAATGCAGTATGAATGGATTTGATTATGTTATGAAAAACAAACGTCATATTTGGAACTTTGAGCATGAGGTATTAAATGAACTCAAAGAATTTTTACAACTATTTGCTATCTAATCAAAAATCCCCCTAGAAATCTAGAGGGATCGAGGGATATATGGAGGGCAATTTAGAAGTAAATTGTACCACCCCAACGCTCGTCTAGACGGGGAGCAACCAACATATAAGCGGCGACGTTATACACATCATCTTCGGTCAGATTGCGTAATTCTGGGAAGATATCGGGACGGCTAACATTGGGATGAAATTCGCTGAGATCATCTTCACCATCGTAACTGGTGGGATGTTCTAGATAATCAATCAATGCTAACAGATTATCTCTGGGAGGTTCCGCTTTTGCCAGATCGGCCAGACCCAAACTGACGTTATTATTAGTTTTGGTTTTACCTTGCAGGTGGCACTTAGTACAATTGGCGACAAAAAGTTTCTGTCCTTCCGTCGCTTGTTCAGAAGTCAAAGTCACCGATTCCCCTGCATCATTGAGGGTGATGGTGAGGTTTTTTTCATTGAGTTCTAAGGCACTAGCGCCGTTAAGATTGAATTGTAATACAAAAAAGACTACAGCGATCGCTGCCACAATCAAACGTTTGATCATTGTTCTCCTACTCGCAATTGTTCCAAGAAAGGGAATTTTAAGGTGACTAAAAAATTTTCTCCTCTGGGAGGGTATCGATCGATTCTAAGTGATCACGGACACCGAGAAGATCGCAGTGGGGAATAAAGTCAAGGGGACGTTTCCGTTTTAGAGGCGGTTACTCCTGAGCGTTGGGATAAAATCAGTGAGATAATTGCTTTAGCATCTTCTAGGGCGAGATTAGTCTGCCGATCTTTATAGGAGATGCCTAATTGGTCGCAAAGTGACAACACAGATTCATCGGCCAGATCGTACTCTGCCGCAATATCAGCGATCGATAGATCAGCAAAACCCATAGTCTAACGCACCCACCAAGGATAGAGAATACTTATTAGTTACCATAATTATCATGCCATTGCCGGGGACATTCTTGACAGTGATCAGTGATCAGTGATCACTGATCACTGATCAGTTGTGAGTTTTCAGTTTACTGATCACTGAAAAAAGCTCCCATCACCCTAAACCCCATCTCCCCACACCCCACACCCCACACCCTACACCCCACACCCCATTCCCTCAAAATTCCCTAATTTTCCCGACTTTTGCCTTTTTATTCCCTAAGATAGAGACTCGTGTAAACAAATTTAATTAAAATCGCAAAAAACCTGAAAAAATACTAAAATGTGATTAAGAATGTTATTTTTAGCGTTGTAAGGCTAAATCTTTCTCGATAACATTGTAATCATACCTCCACACTCTTTTGTACAAAGGACTGCACCTTTGTTAACTTATGGATATACAACTGATCAACATCGGCTTCGGTAATATTGTTTCCGCTAATCGGGTTATCGCCATCGTTAGCCCAGAATCGGCTCCTATCAAACGCATCATCAGTGATGCTCGGGATAAAGGCTGTTTAATCGATGCTACATACGGAAGACGGACTCGTGCGGTGATCATCACCGATTCTAGTCATGTAGTGCTGTCGGCCATTCAACCAGAAACCGTGGCTCACCGTTTCGTGGTCAACAAGGAAGCCCCTGTTAATAGTAGCAACTAAGTTATTAACCCCATGCAACCCGGTCAATTAATCGTCATTACTGGCCCTAGCGGTGTGGGCAAGGGTACGCTAGTACGGCATTTACTAACTCGTTTCCCTAACCTCTACCTGTCCGTATCCGCCACTACGCGCCCACCTCGACCGGGTGAAATTGAGGGGGAAGATTACTACTTTCTCGACCGTCCCAGTTTCGAGGAGAAAATGGCAGCCGGAGAATTTCTCGAATCGGCTGAATACGCGGGCAACTACTATGGGACACCCCAATCAGCGATCGCCGCTCAATTAGCGGCAGGCCAGACCGTCATTCTAGAAATCGAATTAGAGGGAGCCAGACAGGTCTGTAAAAGCTTCCCCGAAGCGAGGAGAATCTTTATCCTACCCCCCAGTTTCGAGGAATTAGAACGTCGTTTGCGCGACCGGGGCAAAGATGCCGAAACAGCGATCGCCCGTCGCCTGGAGCGCGCCCAAGAAGAATTGGCCGCCAGCGAGGAATTCCCCCATCAAATCGTCAATGATGACCTAGAAACCGCCCTAGATGCCATCGAGAAGATTATTTTTAGCCGTTAGCCGTTAGGTGTTAGGGTGTTGGGGTTTTAGTTGAAATTCCCCACTTCCCGGCTCTTCTAGGTTCTGTGTGATAAGTTTAATTGACAATATGATCGATCAATCTTTGTGTCCTTTGTGTCTTTGTGGTTCGTTCCACCCCCTCGCTCTTGAGAAATGTATCTTAAAATACATTTTACCCACCAAAGCTGGGAGAGCCACTTCCCCACTTCCCCACTTCCCCACTTCCCCACTTCCCCACTTCCCATTCTCTAAGTTACCTAAAATATCGGATGAATACCCCCGCTACATTTTTCGATAAGATACTCACAAAAATTAGCGGGGGATGAAATCCGACCAGAATATTAGCAACGGAGCATCGGTTTAATTCCACCATCTGTGGACAAACTGTGTTATAATCTACTTAACCAATGGTCGAGAATTGTTATATGCTAGTCGTAGAAGCAAAGCTAAAAAACGGGACACTAGAGCAATATCACCGGCTTGATGAAGCTATCAAAACTTCTCAGTTTGTGCGTAATTCTTGTGTTCGTTATTGGATGGATCATAAGGGTACAACCCGCAATAATCTCCAAAAACTTTGCTCGGTACTAGCTAACAATAAAGAGACTCCTTGGGTTAATAAATTAAACTCACAAGCACGTCAATCTGCTGCTGATAGAGCCTGGCAATCAATTAGTAAGTTTTATCAGAATTGTCATGCTAATATACCAGAGAAAAAGGGTTTTCCTCGGTTCAAAAAGCATAGTCGTTCTGTTGAATACAAACTAACAGGCTACAAACTATCTGATGATCGACGTAAAATCAGATTTACTGATGGCTTTAAAGCAGGAGAATTTGATTTATGGTGTAGTCAAAAAACCTTAGTTTATTATTCAGAGCAACAGATTAGACGGGTAAGAGTTGTTAGACGTGCTGACGGTTATTATTGCCAGTTTCTGATTGACGTAGAACGGCAAGAATACCATAAACCGACGGGACAAATAACAGGAATTGACTTAGGGTTAAAGGAGTTTTATACCGATGCTCAAGGCAATACTGTAGAAAATCCACGTTATTTAAGAAAGTCAGAAAAACGACTTCAAAAAGCACAACGACGATTATCTAAGAAATTCCGTAAAGGAAAGAAACAGTCTAAAAACTATCACAAGCAACGGGTAAAAGTAGCTAGGCTTCATCTTAAAGTATCAAGACAACGTAAAGACAAAGCAATTAAAGAGGCTTTGGCGTTAGTCCAGTCTAATGATTTGGTAGTCTATGAAGCTTTAAAGGTAAGAAACTTAGTCAAAAACCGTAAGCTCGCCAAGTCGATTTCCGATGCTTCTTGGTATCAATTCACTCAATGGCTGAATTATTTTGCCAAGATTTATCAGATTGTTTGTGTTGCTGTACCACCGCATTTTACTTCTCAAGATTGTTCAGTTTGTGGGACGAGAGTTCAAAAAACCTTAAGCACTAGAACTCATCAATGTCCTAATTGTCAAACAGTCATAGATAGGGATCATAATGCAGCAATAAATATTCTTAAAAAAGGGTTGAAATATTTGGGAAATCATCTCAACGGTACTGTTGGGCAAACAGAAACCGACCCAAACGCCTTGGGAGAGTCCGACCTCTGGATTTTGAATGGAGACATTGAGAATCTAAGCTGTCTCGTTGAACAAGGAATTTCCGATAGTGATCTGGAAAGAATCCCCCGTCACAGCGTAGCTTGACGGTGGGAGTATGTCAAAATCAAAAAACTAACCGCAGCAGCAAGACAAGAAAGCGCAATGATTCCTACCGTTATTGAAACCACAGGCCGGGGCGAACGCGCCTTCGATATCTACTCCCGACTACTCCGGGAAAGAATCGTCTTTTTGGGACAAGAAGTGACCAGCGACCTGGCTAACCTAATTGTTGCCCAATTACTCTTTCTAGAAGCAGAAGACCCCGAAAAAGATATTTACTTGTATATCAACTCCCCCGGTGGTTCCGTTTCGGCCGGATTAGGGATTTTTGACACCATGAATCAAATCCGTCCCGATGTCAGCACCATTTGTATTGGTTTAGCCGCCAGTATGGGGGCTTTTCTCCTCAGTGCCGGCAAACCGGGCAAAAGAATGAGCCTACCCAACTCGCGGATCATGATTCACCAACCCCTCGGCGGCGCCCAAGGTCAGGCCACCGATATCGAAATTCAGGCCAAAGAAATTCTCTATCTCAAACAATTACTCAATCAACACCTAGCTAGTCATACCGGTAAACCTCTCGACCTCATCGCCGAGGATACGGAAAGGGATTTCTTTATGTCCGCCGAAGAGGCTCTAGACTATGGTTTAATCGATCAAGTCATCGATCGCAGTCCTTCCGCTTCCAACCCTCCCCAGAAATAATTATGATCGGGTAGGCCCTGTCTGCCCAGATTTTGTTGACACTCCCATCGCACTCATCGGATAGAGCTTAAATCTCCCCTTGCGCTCGGTGAGCGTAGTCGAACCGAGCGCAACTCGAGGTGCCAGTTTCCAATATGCCCTATCATAAGTACCTAAGCAAAATTAATTACACATATCTAACCACCTCTTGCCTCTTGCCTTTTGCTTTTTGCCTTTCTTCACTAGGAAATTTATTTTGCACGACTACTTAGCTTTTTTGAGTATATTTAACAAGGACGATAAATATAAATATAAATATAAGTGTTTGGAGAATCAAAATGTGGCGAAATGTGTCGAAGTGCTGTTCTATACTGGTCAGCTTTTCATCAGGGGAACCCTGGGGCGAATTACTTCGCTCCTTTAAAAGCCCCGTCTCATCGGTAAAACATACATAGCCTCCCGGCTGACATTCAAGGTAAAAAATAATAAACTAAAAAAAGAAAACATTCACAAGTATGTTTCCTCTGCTTTAATACTATTGTGATAATTGCGACTTGATCCGTCGATAGAATTCAGCCGTTAGTCGTCAGGAGTCGGTCGTCAGGAAGTGGTAAAATGGGGGAATGGGGAATTCAACTAAAACCCCAAAACCCAACACCTTCTAACTGATAACTGATAACTGATAACTGACTCCCCATCTCCTCACTTATGCAGAATTTAGACGAAAATAGCCTCGATTGCGCCCCTAGTAAACCGGATTTAGCCGAACAAAGACAGGAATTTCGGGGACTTAGCAATAAAGTTTATTTTAATTTCGGTGGTCAGGGAACCTTGCCCAAGGCCGGATTAGAAGCGATTATCGATACCTATAATTTTCTCCAACAAAAGGGGCCTTTTTCAGGACAGGTAAACGATTGGATTACCAAAAAAACGGAACTTCTCAGGCAAGAAATGGCGCAAGAATTGGGAATCAGCCCGAGCAATCTCTCTATCACCGAGGATGTTACTGTAGGCTGTAATATCGCCCTCTGGGGGGTTGATTGGCAAGCGGGGGAACATATTTTACTAACCGATTGTGAACACCCCGGAATTATCGCCACAGTTCGGGAAATTGCCCGTCGTTATCATCTGGAAATCTCCACTTGTCCTATTCGGGAAACTTTAAACGGCGGCAACCCGATAGAAGTCATTTCCGCTCATTTACGTCCAAAAACTAGGGTTTTGGTGGTCAGTCACGTTCTCTGGAATACTGGACAGGTTTTACCCCTCAAGGAAATCTCGCAGCTTTGTCATGATAATTCTGTCACCGAAAAACCCGTTTTAGTGGTGGTGGATGCTGCCCAATCCGTGGGTTGTTTGCCCTTAGATTTAAGCACTACTGCCGCCGATTGTTATGCTTTTACAGGTCATAAATGGTGGTGTGGACCGGCCGGTGTGGGAGGATTGTATATTCGTCCCGAAATTTTCCCTAGTTTACAGCCCACTTTTATCGGTTGGCGCGGTATTGAAACAGATAAGCAAGGACAGCCTATCGGTTGGAAACCCGATGCTAGACGCTTTGAAGTGGCCACTTCTGCCTATCCTCAATTTGAGGGTTTAAGGGCAACTATTGCGGTACATAACGCCTGGGGTGATGGGGGACAAAGATACGAAAAAATCTGTCAATTAGCGGCCTATCTCTGGGAAGAATTAAAGACGATTAAAGGGGTGAAATGTTTAAAAAATTCTCCGCCAGAATCCGGTTTAGTTTCCTTTCAAATTGACTCGGCCATCACCCCACAAAATTTAGTGCAACAGCTAGAAAAACAAGGGTTTTTACTGCGAACTCTCCTCGACCCCCTCTGTGTGCGTGCCTGTGTCCATTATTTCACTTTGCCCTCAGAAATCGAGCAGTTAGTAGCGGCTATCAAAAAGTTAGTCTAAACTGCGTCGGGGATATTTTTATCCCTCGGCCATTAAGCGCAATAATTCGTCAGTAGATAACTTACCGCTTGCGTCGGTCCCCTCCAATAAACTATCGGCGAGATCGCGTTTATGGTGGTGCAGATCGACAATTTTTTCCTCGATCGTATCCTTGGCCACTAAGCGATAAATCGTCACCGGACGTTTTTGGCCGATGCGGTGAGCGCGATCGGAGGCCTGATCCTCCACTGCGGGATTCCACCAGGGATCAAGATGAATAACGTAATCGGCTGCGGTGAGATTTAATCCTGTCCCCCCGGCTTTTAAACTAATTAAAAATACGTCCCCTTCCCCCGCTTGAAAAGCTTTCACCTGTTTCTGCCGATCGCTGGCTGGGGTACTACCATCGAGGTATTGATATTTTATCTGCCGTTGATCGAGATAACTGCGGATAATCGCTAAATGATCGACAAATTGACTAAACACCAAGGCTTTATGCTGATTATCCAATAAATCATCCAGAATTTCCCCGAAACGGGACAATTTTGAGCCGGCTAAATCCAAATCCGGAGCCACTAACTGCGGGTGACAGCAGGCCCGGCGTAATTTCATGATCTCTGCCAGTACCTGGAGATGTTTGGCTCCGGCGGTACTGTCACTCTCGCTTAATTTCTCCAAAGCACGCCGCCGTAAGGCCTCGTAAAACGCCTTCTCCTCGACGCTTAACTCGATCGGGACTAAAATCTCGGTACGGGGCGGTAATTCCGCCAGAACTTGGTTTTTTGTGCGCCGGAGAAGGAAAGGCCGCACCAGTTTTTTTAACTGTTCGCGAGCGGTTTTATCGCCGTATTTTTCGATCGGGGTGGCGAAACGGCGATCAAAACTTTCCAAGGATCCCAACAATCCGGGGTTAATAAAACGGAAAAGATTCCATAATTCCCCTAAATGATTCTCTATCGGTGTTCCTGTGGTGATTAGTTTAAAATCCCCCCGCAGATTCATCGCTGCTTTCGATCGCTTGGTGGAGAAATTCTTAATCGCTTGGGCCTCATCGAGAACGATTGTCCGCCATTCTACCCCGGCCAACATGGTGGCCACTTCTTCCTGCTGTAATAACCCATAGCTACAGACCAACAGATCAAAAGGTTGCAGTCGATCGAGTAGCGCTTGCCGATCGCCTGTTCCCAGTTGGATGATATTTAAGGTGGGTGCGAACCTTTCCGCCTCACTAATCCAGTTCAAACATACTGAAGTAGGAGCGATCGCTAAAGTCGGTCCCTCGGAGGCGCGGGTTAGGATCACTGCCAGAGCTTGTAAAGTTTTCCCTAATCCCATATCATCGGCCAAACAGGCCCCGGCCCCCCACCGGGCCAGTCTAGCTAACCAGCGAAAGCCTTCCAATTGATAGTCGCGCAATTCTGCCTGTAGAGTTGAGGGGACTTCTGGGGTAAAATCCTGACTCTCCTGAAAGCGTTGCAAATTATCGCGCCAACGTTTATCGGCCTTGAGTTGTCCCACTTCCTCGGTGAGTTCGGAGAGCATCGGGGCAGCGAAGGGATGAAACCGCAAACCGTCGCCGGACTTTTCCGAAAAAGCACGCATTTCCTGTAACCGTTCCCGAAATGCCTCGGTTAATGCAAGAAATTGACCATCTCCGAGGGGAATAAACCGCCCCGGCGATCCCTCTAGCAATTTCATCAACTCCTGCATACTCAGCACCGATTTCTCCTCTAGGTGCAGTTCCCCACTGACCGCAAACCAATCCCGTTGACTGTGGATATTTAGGTGTAGGTCTTGTAATCGAAGCTGACGCGACACCCGCCATTTTTCCCCTTCTGGCCATTCCACGAGGACGCTATCGTTTAATTCCCGCAATTCTAGCAGTAGATCTAGACAATCCTCTGGATTTTCTAGCCGCCATTCCCCATTTTCCTCCTCAAAACTGATCAGGATCGGACAAGAATCGATCGCTGTTTGGGCCAGTTTTTTCTCTAGAGCCAGATCTCTGGTGGTTTGCAGCCGTTCCCCCTCAATCTCGGCGATTACTGTTTCTCCCCCTTTTCCAGGCTGGAAATAGGGACCGGCTGCCCCAAAAGGACGGCTGAGAACCGCCACTTTTAAACCCTCTCCGGCCGGTAAGAGATGAATCCGGGGTTGACTATCGGCTGCCACTGACCGGGCTGCTTTTCCTCCCCCGATATCGGAATGTACTGTCACTATCCCGGACAGGGAATTGATCGCGGCCAGGACTTTTTCCCGGCCCTTGTCGGGGACTTCTAGGCGGTTGCTTTTGCCGATAATGTCGGCGATGCTTCGGTGTTCTGGCTTGACTTCGATTACCTTAATGCGAGTGGGGGTTTCTTTCCAAATCAGCACTTCTTGGTGATCGCTGAGATCGGGCAGTAAAGACAGGATTAATTTACCCGATTTTTCCTTTCTTACTCGCAATTCTGGTTCCCCGGCGACGATTTCTACCCGCGTTCTGGGGGAATCTTCCCAAAACACCAGGGGATGACCGATCAGTTCGATAATAGCCCGGCGCTCAAAGTGATAATCGTTCTGGCCATAGTAACTGGATTCCACGAAGATATGGGCGCAAATTTTCAGGTCTTGCGGGGTTAAATAGTCAATTTCCCCGGTTTTTCGCAGACGTTTAAGGGAGACGGGACGGCCACGACTCCAATTACCCCGCGCGTCGAGTTTCTGTTCTTTTGGTTGCAGGAAATAATCCTCGGAATGGATAGAGAGAAACCAAGCAAGGCGGACGACGGGGTTAGATTTACCCGGGGTTGGTGTTGGCGCGCACAGATTAGTCAAGGCATTCAGGCACAGTTGCCAAGCTTCCTGGGGTTCGATCGCATCCACCAGGGGGGAAGGGAGATGCCATTTTATAACCACCTCCGCTTCCGGGGTTCGATCGAGTCGGGACAGTAGGGCCCCGGTTTCCAGGGCTAACCAATGGTAGCCGGCCGCCTTGGCATCTTTGTAGAGGGGCAAGAGTAGGCGGGGCAGATGTTTTTTAGCGATGCTGCTACTCATCCAGTAGAGACAGATACTACAGATAAGAGTCTCTAGACCCTGGCCCATTTGGTAGGGATTGATCGCCGCGTCGATGATTGCGTCTTTGGCCTGCATATCTCCCTGACGGGCAGCGATGATTTTTTCCAGACGGGCATAGATAGGACTGAAAGGATGATCGTTTTGACGCGCCGCCCAACTGGTATAGCTGGCGGCTTCGGCGAGACGTTCGGGGGTTCCTTCTTTGAGGAGGGCGAAAATAAAGGAGAAGCCGCTAATCGAAGAAAAATAGATTTTTTGTTTTCCTTTGGCTTTTTTTAGGGCTTTAAGGGCGAGGGTATATTCTTGGATCGCTTTGCTGTTTTCCCCCCCTAGAAAGGCAATCCAACCCCGGATCGCCCCGATTGCTGCTGCTTGGCTTTCTGGGAAGGGGCGATCGAGATACCGACGCACTTTATCGCTTTGTCCTCGGATGATTGCCTGTTCGAGCCACAAATGGGCTTCGGAAACACTGGTCTGGTCTTGACAGAGTTCTTCTAGGAGGGAAAAAGATCCATCGGCGCGAGTTATTTTTTCAAAAGCCTTGACAAGAATGCTATTTAGTGCTAGGGCTTGAAATTTGGTCGGTTGCGTCCGTAACCAATCCCCATCGAAGGGGTTATCGTAGATGAGGATGAGAAGGTCTTCTAGGCTGGTTTTTGAGGAAGAATAGCTGGTTTTCTGATAATCGGCGATTTGTTGTTCGATCGAGTCGAAATCCTGACTATAGATGGCCAGACGTATTTCTCGGATTAATTGCTCTTTTCCCTGAAAAACTAGGCTTTCATCCCAACGAGTTCGGGGTTGCGCCAGTTTTGCCTTGATAATCTCGGCAAAACGCTTGAATTCTCCCTTGCTAATGCTATCACGGCTGGCAATCTCGACGAGGAGGGGATGACAGCGCGGCCCGTAGCCTTTGTCCTGGGTGATTACTTCCGCTTCTAGGAGGATATCTAAATGGGATTTCAGGGTTTGGCCGTTAAATCGCCGGTTGTTCTCGTCGCGGTAATGAGCTTGATTTAAACAGTCTAGAAAAGTGCTGCGGGCAATCGGTTCATAGATTAGGGAAAAAAAACGGACGATCACCTGATCGAGTGCCGATAATTGTTGGTAGCGTTCGATGATTTGGCGGCGGATTTGCTCGATATCTTTCATATTCGGTTATATTCGCTGATAATCCTAATCTTTTTGCGGGGATATGACTGCAATTTATGGACGGGTTTCCAAAAAAGGTTCGATATCGATCGGGAACCAGTCCCCGTCTAATACCTGTTGGAGAGTGAATATAGACTCTAGGGGAATCGCATTTTTATCGACTATCCGCGCGTTAATCAGGGATTTTCTGGCATCAGAGTAGGCTGTCTCGAAAGTGTCCCGCAGATGATTGGCGAGAGTCGGACTATCTACCTTTCTTTCCAATTGAACCCTAAAATTGGCGATTTCTTCGAGCCAATGACGGGCATTCCGTTCTTTTTCCGATTCCCAATAGGATAGTTTGAGCAAGTGTTCGATTAAAACGGTTAATAAACTCGTTATTGCCTGTCTCTCGCTTTTTCCCATACACTCCACCTCTTCGATCAGGTTTTCCCAGTCCACCCGGTCAAACTCTTTTCGCTTTAACAGTTCGGCGGTTTTTTCCGTCCAGAGAACAAAATCTTCCTCGTAGAGAGCGGTCATCATAGATTTCTCATCCCGACTGGGAGCGCGGGGTAATGGCTCGATTATAACTCTCGATCGCTATCCTGGATCAGCTTCTAGTCCGGGGAATTTTTGTCAAGTTAGAGATTTATGCCATATCACAATTTGTTCTTTTTGTCAAAAAAATTTTTTCTTTTTAACAAAAGTACACAAACCTTTTGATCAACGTTATTGGCGATGTTATTTTGGGACTAGAGGGGAAAGATAACCTCACTGCTAGAATTTAATTTTCAAACAAATAACCTCAGAGTATAAATTATGACCTTTACACCAGCTATTGATCCAGATATTGAATACCCCGATAGTGACGGTAAACCCATGGCCGATAATACCGAACAATACGAATGGATCGTTAAAATCAAAGAAAATCTTGAGATTCTCTTTGCTAATTCTCCTAACGTTTTTATTGCGGGAGATTTGCTCTGGTATCCTGTCCAAGATAAGAAAATTACTGGACCGGTTGCTCCCGATGTTATGGTAGTATTTGGTCGTCCGAAAGGAAGACGGGGTTCCTATAAACAATGGCAAGAAGATAACATTGCTCCTCAAGTGGTCTTTGAAATT
>NZ_JAQMSY010000174.1:0-33814 GCF_028329095.1 Microcystis sp. CS-574 | reverse complement strand
TGTCCCACGGTACGTTGACCGCCTATAGCTTCTTGTACTTGTTGCGCGCGACTTTTTACCCGGCCAAGCTTTTCTGGTCGGAACCCCCTAAGCCGAGTTTTCAAGGTGCTGCGCCGTCCACTTGGTTTTCGAGACTGGCCTTTTAATTCTAACGTAAAGCCAACCTAGAACGGCGGGGTTTCAGACCCAAAATTTCCGATGAAGGTGAATCGACAAACCTTTCAGTAAATCAGCAACTAGGGTAATAGAACCCAGAAGAAAACAAGAAAGCTGACGTAAGGGTTTGAGGTGGAGAGTTTTACTAAAGACAGTATGTTGGGGGGGAAGTTGCTCTAAATTGGGTTCAGGAGATTGATTTTCCGCTTCTCCACCCAGCATAACCGTCCAGAGAGTGGCTACAGCCATAGCTAACCAAAGGCATTCGGCACGCTGTGGGTCAAGCAGGCTTTGTGTTTTGCCATTGCCAGCCGTCGGAGGGGAGTGGGTTTTGAAAGTTCGATTGGGAGTTTTATCATCTTATTCCATAAGACCGCAGCAAAAAGCAACCCGGCTGTACGGTCGTTAGGGAGAATAGCCTATCACCACAAGGCAAAAACCTTACTGCGACATGGCATCCCACAATTCGCTGAAAACCATAACTATACTTGCATTAGGGAACGCACCCTACCAGAGCTAATATTTGAGTAAGCCAGACAGGAGCCAGAAAAAGATATTTATCAGAAAAGTCATGATCAAGCTAGAGGTTTAAAAACTGATCGGGTTCCAATTATTTTTATTAATAAATATTTTACATAATTCATACCAGGTAAGCAAGAGAGCTACGCCACTACTACCGAATCATTACCAGCGGCAGCAACGTTGTAGCCAATTTTGATCCCAAAGAGCCGAGAATGGGGGTGTTTCTCGCTCAATAAGTCAGCAGCGTGTAAGCCATTTTCATCAACTTTGTAGTCACCTGTTTCAATGTCAATGATGACCATCTTGCCAATTTTTTCTTCAACTTCCACCTCTTGGCGGATTCTGCTTTCGTACAGTTTCTCTGCACGTTGAGCAACTTCTTCACGGCTTAAAAGGATTGCTTGCATATACTAACTCCTGATTACGATTTGACTTCTGGAGACCTCTCTATAATATCTCATACTAAATCCGGGTAATAGATAATCAGTTTTCAATAACCGGATTTAGTATAAAGCTCTTCTGGGACTCTGGCAAAAGTCTTACAGTCTCTAAACTCTAGCTCTCTTATGGGGTAAACCTTCAAGCTATCGCTAACTAACAGAAACCCGAAATTTGAGTTTTTATTAGAAAAAAAGTTAGCGATCACTTGTCAACCAAGGGTTTCAGAATCTGGATTCGGTCAGGAATTTCCGAAAGTCCCAGAAGAGCGTTATAGCAGTTCTCACACCTGTGTGGCACAAGTTAACCTTTGCTAATTAAGCTTTTCAACATCGATAATGTACCTCTTGCGAACAGGAAACGCTATAAATTGCTGCGTTACGCTTTGGCTAACGCACCTACGATTTATGTTTCTGTTTGTGGCTAAATTGACAAAAGTTGCTCAAAATATAACCTTAGCAACATAAATCGGCCTATCCCTAGTTAAGCTGAGTTGAGGATAAGCCGAAACCCTAATTTTACCCTAGCTGGTTAGCTCTATTCTTTCGTGGAAGTCATGGCAAAATCTCCTTAGTCCGATAATTCTTTGTACCAATCCCATCACACAAATGCCTATCTTCCTCCCTGACATTAATATTATTCTGCAAATAAACCCGCACCCAATCGCAACTACGCCCCATTAAAGCATCTAAATTCAATAAATTCGAGTCTGTTTCTACCTTCCAGAGTTTGATAGTCCCGTCCCAACTACCGCTTACCAAAGTCTTGCCGTCGGGACTAAAATTAACGCTTCTGACAAGGCTATTATGCCCATAGAGGGTGTGGATTTCTTGACCTGTCTCTACATTCCAGAGTGTGATAGTCTTGTCATCACTACCGCTCACCAAAGTCTTGCCGTCGGGACTAAAATTAACGCTTCTGACACGGCTATTATGCCCCTTGAGGGTGCGGATTTCTTTGCCTGTTTCTACATTCCAGAGTTTGATAGTTTTGTCCCAACTACCGCTCACCAAAGTCTTGCCGTCGGGACTAAAATTAACGCTATAGACATAGCTATCATGCCCCTTGAGGGTGCGAATTTCTTGGCCTGTTTTTACATTCCAGAGTTTGATAGTGTTGTCCCGACTACCGCTCACCAAAGTCTTGCCGTCAGGACTGAAACTGACACTAATAACGTGCCAAGTCCGTATCTTTGAAATACTTGTGAAATCAGAGTTTTGAAAAAGTCGCACACGGTGTTACTTTTATTTACCCCATTCCGACTCACAATAATCAAACCTTCTTTTGTTTTCTTCATACTCCTCAACCGTTCCATAACCTTGTTTCCAATTCCTATCTCTTAGGAGTTGGTAACACATTCTCCCTCTCTCATGAATTTTGCTTGTCCTCGCTTGTTCTTTCGCGGACTCTACTTGTTCTTTCGCGGACTCTATCTCGTACTCTAGTTGTCGTTCAAGGTTATTTATTTCTTTTCGCTTTTCGGCGTTCTGCCATTGAATCAATATACCCAAAGCTAAAATCAAAATCGAACCTCCTGCTAGTACATAAACATAAACAGTCTGTCGTCTTACACGTTCTCGCCGCCTTTGTTCTTTGTCTCGCAGTTTTACACTTACTTGGATATAAAATAGCTCCCCTTCGCTCAAATCCTCTGGACGTTGTTTCAGCTTCTCTTCTGCCTCCGCCAACGCTGTACCCCGCAACAATCTGCTTTCATCCCATCCAGTTACGTCTCCATTTTCTATCTGTTGCCATTGATACATTCCTGCCCTTAATCGCTCTTGCCAAGCGCGAAAAACCCTGTCTGTATCCATCCAGCCCCGCAATTCCCCCCAATTGCGAATCAGTGCTTCATGCACCACTTCCACCGTCTCCACCTGTGCCTCTTCACTGCGACTGGTGACAACTAAACGCGCATCCGCCAGTTGTTTCACCAGCGCCCAATTTACCGCCCCTAATTCCGCTTTTGTCGCCAGCCGCCGCGTATCTTCTGTGCCTTCCCCTGGGCGTACCAATTGGATGAAAATGCGCCGCACCTCTTTCCGTTGCGCCTCACTCAGCTTGTCATATTCTTCATTGGCATGGCGGGCCAAAGCACCCTGCACTTCGCCAATTTCTGTATATGCCAGATGGGTTAATTCTTTGCCCTGTCGCCGCTGCCACAATTCCGTTAAGGCAAACTCTAGTAATGGCAAATTCCCCGGCTCACTCTCCACATCATCGAGGATGCGCTCCACCAGTCCCGCTTCAAATGTCACCCCCAATTTTTGCGCCGGTTTTTCAATAACTTCTGTGAGTTCTTCTCGGTTCATCGGCCCCAATTTCAAGTCAGTATTTTGTAAGACATCGGCAAAGGGACGATAGGAAAGAGCATTCCCCAAGAAATCCGCCCGCATAGTTAATACCAACACCATTCCTACCCTTTCAAAGGGGAATGTAGTTAATTTATCGAGAAAATTACGACGGATTGTTTCATCAGGACAGAGGGTATAAAGTTCCTCAAATTGGTCGGCAATTACCAGCACCCGTTCACTGGGATAATTCTGTTGGATTTGGGCAACAACGTCAGCTAGAGGAATGTCGCCATCACGCAAATAATTGGCTAACTGACGCGCTTGGGCGAGGCGTTCTGTCTCATTTAGATTAGTTGTATAAAGGGGAACTAATGCTAAAGCTAGGGCATGAAAAGGGTCAGAACCGGGACGAAAATGGGTAAACTGCCAGTGACCTTCTTGTTGCAATTTGGGGACTAATCCCGCAAAAACTACCGAGGATTTACCACTTCCCGACGCACCTAATAGGGGGATGAAATTACGGGTTTGGGTTGCCTGAAATAGGTTTGTGATAAAGCTTTTGCGCCCAAAAAAGTATTCTGCATCTCCTGGCCCAAAATGAAACAAGCCACGATAGGGACAGGGCAGATTATCATCGGCAACATCGGCAGAATCAGCAGGGGCTATTCTTGCTTCTTCTCGATAATAGTAATTGGTAATCGTGATGGTTGCATTGCCAGTCCCAGAGGTAGCAGCATATTGAGCTTCTGTAATATTTTGTTGAATTTCGCTTGGTTCTGACATATCAACCATCCTGATTAATTAAAATACAGTCTCAGTCATCCTTAGATGTGCCATGCTCGGTGATGCCGCTAATACTAGCATTACCCGTGCCAGAGGTAGCAGCATATTTAACATTACTGATATTTTGGGTGATAATTTGTTGTCCACCGGGTTGTTCTTGGAGCTTGTCTAGTAAATCTTGGGCTAATTTAGTGATTTCATTATCTTTATCAACCCCGGCTTCGACAATTTTATCTTTTAACAAACCTTCAGCTTTCTTGATATCCTCTGGTTTTGCCTCTACCATTGCCTGTGCTAAAGCATCATTAGCAAACTTACGCTTAATCAAGGTTTTCAAACCTTGATATGTATCTTTAACGCCTTTTTCCGCCGTATCTTTAGCCGCAGCAACCGCACCGGCAGTCAAGGCGGCGATAATCAGAGAAACTGGTTCCATTGTTTGATACTCCCAATAAAATATTGCTGATTCAATCTTAGATCAAAACAATTTTTAATAGTAAGCCAAATCGCAATCAGCTAGAGAACTGGAATTTTACGGCCAAGGCACTAAGCCTTAAAAGTATTGCTATATAAGGATCGTAGCTGAAAAAGCCAAACTATGGTTTTCCCTGTGGATGGGGTTTATCAGTTATGGGATTTGAGTTTTCAATTCACTGTTTACTGAACAATGAAAAAAACTCCCTGATTATCGCCGATGATACCAACGGGTAAATAATTTTTCTAACTCCACCCAAACGAATAATAAGGTACTAAATCCCAAACAGATTAATAATTCTTCTTTAGTTAAAAATTGAGTGCCGAAAAAATCCCGCAGGGCAGGAACATAGATTAACATCAGTTGAAAAATTGTCGTCAGGGTTACTGCTACCCAGAGATAGGGATTAGTCAAAGGATTCATTTCTATGGTAAGATGATCGCTCGATCGCACGGAAATGGCATGACCCATTTGAGCTAAACAGAGAGTAGTAAAAACCATAGTTTTCCATGAACCAGTATTACCAAAAAGCGGATCCAAGCGCACAGCGATTAACATTTGAGTGATATTAATAATCGAAAAAATAATCCCAATTCTCACGATATAACTGCCCAAACCGCGAGCAAAAATACTTTCTTGGGGACTAAAAGGAGGGCGACGCATAATATTAGGAGAAGCGGGTTCCACTGCCAAAGCTAACGCGGGTAAACCATCAGTAACTAAATTCATCCAGAGAATTTGTAGGGGAGTGAGAGGAGTAGCTAAACCCAAAAGAGGCGAAGCAGCGATAGTAATCACTTCCCCGATATTACTGCCGAGAATATATTTAATAAAACTGCGAATATTGTTATAAACCACTCGCCCTTCTTCCGTGGCAGCGACGATAGTGGCAAAATTATCATCAAGGAGAATCATATCACTAGCCTCTTTGGTGACATCGGTTCCGGAGATTCCCATGGCAATACCGATATCTGCTTGTTTTAGGGCCGGAGCATCATTCACCCCATCTCCGGTCATAGCAACAAATTTACCCTTTTTTTGCAAGGCGCGGACAATAGTTAATTTATGTTCGGGGGAGACACGGGCATAGATGTTAGTTTTGTCAATGATGTTTTCTAGCTGAATTGGTGATAATTTATCTAATTCTCGCCCTGAGATGACTAAAGCTCCCGCTTGGGCAATACCAAGACTTTTAGCCACCGCTAGAGCGGTTAATTGATGATCGCCGGTGATCATAATCGGACGGATTCCCGCTTCTCGACACCTAGCCACGGCGATTTGTACCTCTGGTCGCGGTGCGTCGATCATACCGACCATTCCTAACCAAATTAGCTTATCTTCGCTGATTTCAGTTGATTCTGGCGGATAAATTAGTGTTTTATAGGCTAATCCTAAGACTCGTAAACCCCTGTTAGCCATAGCATTGTTAGCGACTAAGACTTTTTCTTTTTGCCTATCCCCAAAAGGAAGACTTTCTAATCCCGATTGGTAGGAGAGACACTGTTCAAGGATTAATTCCGGGGAACCTTTGGTAAATAGTACGCGATTGACTCCTTGACAAATGACCGACATTCGCTTTCTTTGGGAAGAAAAAGGGATTTCAGCGATTCTAGGGAACTCTTGCTTGGTTAGGGATAAATTTAAGCCCGCTTTCGCCCCTAAAACTAATAAGGCTCCTTCCGTGGGATCGCCTAAAATGCTATCGTGACCGTTATCGAGGTCTAAACTGGCATCGTTGCAGAGGATACTGGCAATTAAAAGATGATGTAATTCTAGATCGGTTTTGGGATCGATCGCCCGTTGCTTGGAGTCTAAAAATTGTCCTTTTGGGCTATATCCTTCCCCAGTAACTAAAAAACTGCGATTAACTGTCTCTATCTCGCGTACAATCATTTTATTTTCCGTTAGCGTCCCAGTTTTGTCGGAACAGATCACATTAACGGAACCAAGGGTTTCTACTGCCGGCAGTTTACGAATCAAGGCCTGACGTTTGACCATGCGTTGGGTACCTAGGGCGAGAGTTAGGGTGATAACTGCGGGTAATCCTTCGGGAACGACGGCTACTGCCATACTAAGGGAAACTTCCACTAATTCCTCTAGGGCCGACCAACCGGCATTGATCAGGCCGATGGTAATAGTCAGGGCCACTAGAATGAGAGAACCAGCAACAAGGACATTACCCAAGTGAGTCATTCTTTTTTGGAGAGGAGTGGGTTCATTGCCGACTGTTGCTAACATTTGAGCGATTTTGCCTAATTCCGTGGTCATCCCCGTATTGGTAACGATGACCTTGGCCCGGCCTTGCAGTACCTCTGTTCCAGTAAAGACAAAATTTAAGCGATCGCCAAGGGGAGTATCCCTGTCTAAGGGGTCAATGGAGGCGGATTTATTAACACTATTTGCCTCTCCTGTCAAGGCCGATTCGCGAATTTGCAGGTTAAAAGCTTCGATAATTTGGCCGTCGGCGCTGATTTGGGTTCCCGCTTCAATCAGCATGATATCCCCGGGGACGAGATTAACCGCATCTATTTCTCTGCGTTGACCCTCGCGGATAACATTAACTTGGGGAGAGGAGAGTTTTTTTAAAGCGGCCAGAGCTTTTTCGGCACGACTTTCTTGCAGATAGCCGAGGATACCATTGAGGATGACAATTGTTAAAATAGCGATCGTATCTTTGAAGGGAACACCAATTTTAGCCAGATGACCGCGCTGCAATGCCAGTAAATCCAGTCCTCCGGAAATTATGGCCACGGCAATTAAGAGGAGGAGCATAATATTGGTAAACTGATCTAGGAGAATTTGCCAATTACTGCGCCCTGGACGTTCTTTTAGTTCATTTTTGCCATAATATTTAATTCTTTGGGCGATTTGCTCCCTATTGAGGCCATTAACAGCCGAACTACCGAGGATAGATAGGGTGGTTTCCACCGAATAGGTATGCCAAGGTTGTTGCAAGTTAAGTCTAGAATGGGCAGAATAGTCGGCATTAGCGGCCATGGCAAGTGAAGATAGTTGATCTAGATAGATCTTAGCCCTTTCTTTCCGCAGTCACAGAAAAAAACAAATGTTTAAACTAGCTCTTCCTGCTCATAGACAGTCTTAACGAGTAATGTAGATAAGTAGCTGGTTATAATTAAATTGAAGATAGATCCCCCCTGCCCCCCTTGATAAGGGGGGTGCCGATAGGCGGGGGGATCCCCCCTTGATAAGGGGGGTGTCTGAAAGTTTTTAACATCTACCTACTTAGTCAACAGCTTAGTAGGGTAAAGTAAACCAAAATTGTGAACCTTTTTCATCATTATTCATAATGCCAATTTCGCCTCCGTGAGCATGGATAATTTGACGACATAGATATAAACCTAGTCCTAAACTAATCTGATTATTATTATTGCCTCGTTGATAGCGATCAAATAATTGTTTTCTCTGGGTTTCGCTAATTCCCACCCCATTATCGGCAATAGTACACCGGAGATAATTGCCCTCTAGTCTAGCCGAGAAAGTGATAATTATACCTTGGGGATTGTGTTTAAGGGCATTGGCTAATAAATTCTCAAAAACTCGCCAGAGATGGTGAGCGTCGGCATTAACTAAGGGTAAATCGGGGGAAAAGTTATTAATTAAAGTTGCTTGATTTTCCTTTAATCTTAACTCCCATTCCTGACCGATCTGTTGACCGATTTCGTAGAGAGATAAAGGCTTTAGTGCTAGGGAAACTCCCCAAAGATCATTTTGTCGGGTTTCGACAAGAGAATCAATTAAAGTTAATTGTCGATCGCAACTGTTGGCCATCTGTTGTAAAATCTTCCGGGATACTTCTTTAGTTTCTCCCTGAGAATTTTTAATTAAATTATTTAAGATCATTGACATCCCGATCACGGGATTGCGGAGATCGTGAGAGACAGCATGAAGATAAATTTCTAAAGTTTCTTCAGTTTTTTGACGTTCTTTAATTTCGTTTTGTAGTTGTTTTTTTTGACGGCAAATAGTTAATTGATTTTCAATGCGGGCCATGACTTCTTCCCCTTGAAAAGGTTTAGAAATATAATCGACACCTCCCACTTGAAAAGCTTTGACTTTATCGAAGACATCATCAAGAGCGCTGATAAAAATCACGGGAATTTCTCTGGTTTTTTCATCAGCTTTTAACTGTTCACAAACTTGATAACCATTGAGATCGGGCATATTAATATCGAGGAGGATCAGATCGGGAATTAGCGATCGCACTGTATTCAGGGCCATCTGTCCATTAATCGCTTTGCGTACCTGATATCCCTTCTCGGTGAGCATAATCGACAATAGCCGCACATTATTGGGCAAATCATCGACAATTAAGACACTAGAGCGCGGTGTGGGTTGAGTCATGCCGGTTATTTTATAACTCAAACTATTTAGTAAAAGTGTATAAAAAAACAGACGCAACACCTGCATCTGTTACAAAATTAACTATATTTTGAGGACAAGAACATCTAAGGATTTCCACCACCCACAGCGATGCCGGTACCATAAATCTGAGCATTTGTCAAGTTAATTCCCCCCATTGACGCACCCGTCACATCAGCATCATAGATCATGGCACTGGTGAAATTAACTCCATTGAGATTAGCTTGATTTAAACTGGCATTAGTCAGAAGAACTGCGGTTAAATTTGCGCCTTCTAGGTTAGCATCGGTCAAATCTGCGCCCTCTAAGTTAGCTTCCTCGAGATTAGCTCCCTGTAAATTCGCTTTTCTCAAATCGGCACCGATTAGATGCGCCCCTCTTAAATCTGCACCCCGGAGATCACAGCCCGGACATTCCCGCGTATTCAGTAATTGTTGCACCTGTTGGGGATTTTCCGCACCGACGGGGTTAATCAGCAGTAAGGAGGCTAGGGAACCTAGAACAATCATTAAAGTCCTTTTCATCGTTTTAGCCTCCTCTTTCGTTTTCCTCTCTACTTTTAGGATAGGAAAAAAGCTGCTAACCAACTTCCCCCGATCGGGCTAATTCTCCTGTTATCTCACTTTTGCTTGCTTTTGCTAGTCGATCTCTCCTTTTATTACCGTAGCGATCGCTGCTCGGGCATTTTCCTTAAATTCCTTGACATCGACGCGACTTAATAACCAAACTGCCAGGATCATTCCCAATGCTTGCACGAGGAAAACTAAGCTATAGGCTAAAACCGGACTAGAAAAGATAACTTTACCGATATTTAAAATCGTACCGCCTAAAACCGTGGCCAATCCCCTGGCGATCGCTTGGGATAATCCCCAAGCGCCGATAAAAGTTCCTGCGGTTTCGGCAGCGGTTAAATCTAACATTAAACTGGTAGCCCCAGCAGTAATCATTCCCGAAGCTAAACCGAAAAAGAGCAAGCTTGATTTTAATAAACTTTGGTCAGCAGAAAAGCCAGCAAAAATCAAGAGAATAAAACAAATTGTTGCAAAAATACAGCCATATTTAGTGGTTTTTTGTTTACCGATGCGGGGAATGAGCATAAATCCCGTGGCAGCAATACCAAAAAGGGTTCCGGTTCCCCAAAAAGCGTTTAATTGGGTGGTTTGGGCGATACACATCCCAAAAACCTCGCCCCCAAACGGTTCCATAATTGCATCCTGCATAAATAAACTCAAAGTCATCATCAGCAGAAAGGTGAAAAATAAACCGGTTTGCCGACTAGCGGTGAGAACCTGTAACGCATCCTTAAAGGTAATTTGATCCTCTCTTTGCACAAGAGTGGACCGACTACTAAAACGAGAATATTTTTTTTCTACGCCAAAAGTCGCTAAAATACAGAGACCGAAGACGATAGCGGGCATAATCGTGAACACGGGGTTAATTGTCGCCTGTAGTTGCGGAATATTGGCTATGGGGGCTGATTGAGTCGGATCATAGGTCAAAATATTTGTACCGCAGATATTGGGAGTATCCAGCAAACGAGAACTAACGATCGCCCCGACGACAATTCCCACCATCAGCATTGACCAAACTATAGCAACTAATTGCGATCGATTATCTTCATCGGACACATCCACCAAGAGGGCAGCAAAAGGGGTGGAACTGGCGCTTAAAGCTAGTCCGTAGAGGGCGAAAATTAAGGCTAAGAGGGCAATCCAAGCGTAGGAAATGGTATTCCATCCCGAAGTTTGAATACTAAGTCCCAATTGCCAGACTACCTGCAAAGCAATAAAAGCTAAAGCGGTAAAAACTGCCGCCCCAATCCAGACATAACCGCTGCGATGATGACCGAAAATAGTTTTACCGTCGGATCTTTGTCCAAACCAGATGCGTGCTGGACTAACAAACTGGTGCATAGCGATCGCAGCAGCGGCGAGAAAGGGTAAAACTTTTAACTCATCGATCATAATCCGATTGAGAACCCCCAAAGTCAGCAGGGACATAATACCTAGTCCCATCTGAAAGAGTCCTAAGCGAAACATGGTGAAAAGTCCCAGTTTTGGCAGGGGTTTTGGGGATGAGTGAGTAGAATGGGGAATATCGCTGGTAGCCATAGTTAAATCAATACGGGAAAAAAGCCGGTATTTAAAAATTTAACGCAGGACGAGCAGACATCTTCTGGGGATTTAAATTTCTATCTCCGATAACCAAGCGGTCAGATCTGTCAAGCTAGTAAAATCGAGCAGCGCTTCTCCTAAAGTTTCTAATTGTTCTAGAGATAGTTCTCGGATTTGTTGGCTTAAAGTCGAGGATATTTCACCTAAACGACGGTTAAGTAGCCGTAGAATCAAAGAAACCGCTTCTTCTCGTCTGCCTTGTGCTTTTCCACTTTCCCGGATATCCTGATAAATGACTGATTCGCGCATAATTTCTTCTCTTAATAAGCTTCCGATGATTTCCTTACTTAATACTAACCCCGCCAGAATTGCTGTAGCGGCGGCTAAATTGCTTTTTTCAGTTCTACCCCCGATATTATCAATTTTTGCGGCTACTTGTCGTAGAGTTTCCTAAGTAGTCATGCAAAATAAATTTCCTAGTGAAGACAGGCAAGAGGCAATAGGCAAGAGGCAAAAGCTTTATCGAAATGTGTAATTAATTTTGCTTAGGTACTTATTGTATTATCCATTTTCTGAATTTATCCATATCATTATTGACTACTGCTTCAAATGCCACGTTAGCATCAATTATCGTCCTTGTAAAATAAGTATTTATCGGCTGTATTTCAGTATCACTCTCGGTTGCAAATAAATGTTTTCTGATTTCTAAAATAAGTCTTAAGCTGTATTCCTTATTTCTTTTTGAATAATATTCTAAAAGCTTACTTTTTGTGTTACTACTATGAACTAGCATATTTCTAATGCGATAGATATTATACACATCATTTTTGACATCGATTATTGCTTGTTTTATTTTATTCAAGCAAGTTGTGTGATCAATAAAATGACCACGAATCTCACTTATATATTTATCGAATTGACTATTTTTCTGCTCAAAATCATCAAAAATTAATTGAAAGTTTTCAAGAAAATTACTTGCGTTTATCCCAATAGAACCGTTATCTTTTTTACTAATAAAAAATATATTTAAAATTTCATCAGATACTGAGTATCTATCCCATGGAAAGCCTTTTCTCGCTAAATTATCCGCAAAAGTAATTAGGAGATCAAAAAGATGGGATTTAATGGTAACAATAGCGAGCAATAATTGTAGGACTGAAATATTGTTCGCATTGTACCATTCTTCAAAAACAGATTTATCAAATTCCCTCGGAAGCCTCACAGTAATTTTTTCCGATTTATTGATAAAATGCTCAAGGGAATACCAAGAATATAGAAGCGCGTCGGAACTTTGTACTGACTCAACAGATTTACGATATAGTTCAATGGCAGTTAACCATGTTTCAACGCTTTTATTAAGTGAGTTTTTAGAAGAAAGCCAATGACCAATTCTGTCAGTATAAATATTATTAGGAATATCAAATTCTTTAGAATTCGATATATAACAATGATAAAAAACACCCTCACCTAGATCGTTACAGATAATGTAATTATTTGATATTATTTGTATTTCGTTGTTATTTGTCTTTTTCATGAGAGTATCCTTTTTTAGGAAGACAGACACAGCCCTCTCTACTGTTCTTATCGCTTGATCCTTCATTGAATAAAAATCATTTCCTTCGATGTCAACAGCAACATAATAAATACTCTCGGACATCACTTCAAATTCCTGTACTGTTTTTTCAAACCAAACAAGATCAGAATTTTCATCTCTGTATCTGTATCTGTCGTCTTGAATTGTTATTTTTCCATGAATTTGCGGAATATAAAAATAAACGTTACCTATTTTTAATGATTGAGAATTGGCTAGAGCAAAATTAGAAAGTTTAAAAATAACCTTATACTTTTTAGGTGGTTCGACATAAATTTTTTTCATCAGAAAAATCCTATCTTTAAGCCCCAAAGAGTCATAATATTGCTTGAGGGCAATTTTATAGTCTTCGTTTTCAGAATAAACTTCCTCGTTATATTTGGGTGATCCATATATGAGTCCACCGTATAAATACAATCCATCTGTACTTGTACTTATACGGTTCCAATGATCTTGAAACAAAGATAATTGTTTATGTAATAAATATTCTAGAGTTTTAACATAGTATCCTCGCTCAATAAACATTATTATAATAGTGTTAACGATAAATTTTAATTCCTCTAGATTCATTTCTTCTTTGAGGATTTCTGTAATAAGTAAATTAAGTAAACCTTCAAGACTTTCTACTGAAATTATCTCTCTTTGTATTATTTCAACAAAATATAATATGTCTTTTAATTCAAATTTTTTAGAATCTGATGCTGAATTTAAAGCTTCTAAAATAAATTTCAACTGAGTAGATATTGGTTTTGCCCATAAACTCTTAGCCGATGGCTCCCCAGCAGATTTTTTTGTGCCTTCTAAATATTGTTTAATCTCTGTAGTAAAATAATTTTTGGCAGATTGATTTTTTGAAAATATTTCTCGATTTTCTAAAATTTCTTCTTCTAAATCTGTTATAATTAAAATCAGGTGTTTGTTGTAATCATTGTCTTTTAATTCTTTAATTGCCTCACAGCTGTATCTCCATATAGATTTTACGACAATGAGGTTTTGACGAATAAACTCTGGAATATCTTCGATTTTAGAATCGCAAGCATCGCAATTGTGATCCATTTCTATTCTCTCAGTGAACTATAAATATAGTATAGCAGTTATCCCGCTGGTTTTACCCTCGTCAATCCCGCTATCGAATATCTTACTAACGAATACGGGACTTTCTATCGAGTTGAGGGGGAATTAATCGGCAGTAATCAAGTTCACCTATCCGTGCTAGTGGCGGATCGCGTGCGCCCAAAATATAATATGGATATTTCGACCAAATTGAGATGCAGCCGTCGAGGAAAGTGTAGATAACAATAAAACTGAGCCTCAAGGAGACTCAGTTTCTAGTTTTTTAAGGACGGGAAATTAACGAATGTACTCTTTGAGGATACTATTACGGTTAGGGTGACGCAGTTTCCGCAGGGCCTTGGCTTCTATTTGACGAATGCGCTCGCGAGTGACGTTGAAAATCTGGCCGATTTCTTCGAGTGTTTTCATCCGGCCGTCATCTAAACCGTAGCGCAGCCGCAGCACATCGCGTTCGCGAGGACTAAGGGTATCGAGGACGTTTTCTAAATCCTCGCGTAATAAATTTTTAGAAACTTCATCTTCTGGGGTTTCCCCATCCGCTTCGATAAAGTCTCCTAAACGGGAATCTTCTTCTTTACCGATAGGAGTCTCTAGAGAAATCGGTAATTGGGCAGATTTGGCAATAAAACGCAGTTTTTCAATGGTCATCTCCATCTTGGTGGCGATTTCTTCCTCGGTGGGTTTGCGACGCATTTCCTGAGAAAGAATCTTGGTGGTTTTTTTGATCCGGGAGATGGTTTCGTAGAGGTGGACGGGAAGACGAATGGTGCGGGATTGATCGGCGATCGCACGGGTGATGGCTTGACGAATCCACCAAGTGGCATAGGTGGAGAATTTATAACCCTTTTCGTGGTCGAATTTTTCGGCGGCACGGATCAAACCGAGGGAACCTTCTTGAATTAAATCTTGGAAGGAAAGACCGCGATTCATGTATTTCTTGGCGATCGAAACCACTAAACGCAGGTTCGATTGTACCATTTTTTCCTTAGCGCGACGACCATGGTACAAACGACGCTTAAAGGCCGATAAGTATTCCTTTGATTTGGCCAGCCATTCTTCCAGCAGGGGAGCCGTTAGCTCCGTCTTACCTAAATAAGCCTTAATATCCGATAGTTTCGGCTCTTTTTCCGATTTTTCAACGATAATTTTTTCGATGCGCTCGAACAGGAAAACCTGTTTTCCCCATTCAGCATCGCTATAGAGGCAAAAATCTTCGCGAATGCGTTCTAATTTCAGTAGATCGGCGATTTTTCTCGCTAATTCGATCTCCTCCTCCGCTCTCAATAACCGAATCCTACCGATCTCTTGCAGATAAATCCGAATCGAATCTTCTGTATAGGGTTTTTTTCTAGCGGCGTCGCGACGACGAGCGCTGGCAAGGCGGCGGGTTTTTTTGCCATCGTTGCTATCGCTGGTTTCTTCTAGCTCTAACTCGATATCCTCATCATCGAAGTCTTCGTCTAGGTCAATCAAATCTAAATCCAATGGCGGCTCGGTAAGGGTTAGTACATCGTGGGCCTGCATCATGCCGTTTTCCTCTTGCTCCTTCTGTGCAAAACTAGAAGATCGAATCTCAATCTAGGTGATACTGAACAAATTTGTGTCTCAAATCCGAGACGGGGAAAGACTTTTCCGATTGTAGCTTTAATTACAACAAATGGGAGAAGATTTTTGCTTAAATTTCCTTGTGTCGATGCGATTTTAGCGACACGGAATGCTGTTTTAGCTCGGTCAACTCATAATCTGGCTCCTGCAAAAATTGGGTAAATGGCTGGAGGACTGGAATCCGATCGCCGGTTTGTCTGCGGTGTTGACCAGATAGCTAAGTATCAAAGGAATTATGGGATGGGTTAACTGTTCCCACTGGCAAGAGGAACATAATCCCTATTTGCCTTGGCTAATTCCTTTAGTCTTTAGCTATTGTATTTAATTTGATCGGATTCTTACGGACAAATTTCATCCCTCATTGCTTTTACGCGAATCCAATTTCAATACAAGTGTATTAAAATTGTTAGAGCGCAAGCTCATAATATTAACTTAGCAACATTTTAGAAATTTGCGAGACAAATTTAAGATTTTCTCCAATAGCACCGTGGGGTGTGGGGTGTGGGGTGTGGGGAGTTTTCTCAGTGAACTGATAACTGATAACTGATAACTGACTCCTAACCCCACCGACCAAATTGTTGAGCAAACCCTATCTAGACTTGTACCATTTCTGGGGTTTTTTCCTTCTGCTGCAGTGCGACGTGGAGACGGTTTAAGGCGCTGACGTAGGCACGAGCGGAGGCGACAATAATATCGGTATCGGCTGCGCGAGCAGAATAGGTGCGTCCTTCGTAACGGAGACGGATAGTCACTTCTCCCAAAGCATCGATTCCCTCGGTAACTTCCCGCACCGAGAAAGAAATTAATTCGTTCGGAATCTGCACCACTCGATCGATCGCTTTGCAGAGAGCATCTACCGGTCCTGTACCAATGGCCGCATCGGATAACTCGCTACCGTCGGGAGTGCGAATCGTCACCGTGGCCGTGGGCCGGGCACTATTTCCGCAGGACACTTGTACTAGCTCAAGGCGGAAGTGATCGGGAACCGTATCGATTTCATCGTTAACAATAGCTTCTAGATCGCGATCGGTGATTTCCTTTTTGCGATCAGCCATTTCTTTAAACTGGATAAAAGCGTTATTAAGTTCCGTTTCCGAAAGCTCAAAACCCAATTCCTGTAAACGAGAGCGAAAAGCGTTGCGGCCGGAGAGTTTACCGAGGACGATCTGATTATGGGTCAAACCGATCGATTCTGCGTCCATAATCTCATAGGTGAGTTTATGTTTTAACACCCCGTCCTGATGGATTCCCGACTCGTGTGCGAAAGCGTTAGCACCGACGATCGCCTTATTCGGTTGCACGATCATGCCGGTAAGATTAGAAACTAGGCGAGAAGTGCGATAGATTTCCTTGGTGTTGATCTTGGTTAAAGGTTCCGTGGACTCTGCTGGACGACCGAGGAAAGGATTAAAATAGGAGCGCCGCACATGAAGGGCCATCACCAATTCTTCTAGGGAAGCATTACCGGCACGCTCACCGATACCATTAATGGTACATTCCAACTGTCGAGCGCCATTTTTAACTGCTTCGAGGAAATTAGCCACCGCTAACCCTAAATCGTCGTGACCATGGACGGAGATAATCGCTTGGTCGATATTGGGGACATTTTCCTTAATACCACGGATTAAAGCCCCAAATTCGCTAGGGGTGGTATAACCGACGGTATCGGGAATATTAACAGTGGTGGCTCCTGCGGCGATCGCTCTTTCGAGGACTTGATAGAGGAATTCCGGATCGCTGCGGCCGGCATCTTCGGGGGAAAATTCCACATCATCAACGAAGGATTTGGCATAGGCCACCATTTCCGGCACAATCTCAAGAACTTCCTGACGAGTCTTCTTAAGTTTGTATTGGAGGTGGATATCAGATGTGGCTAGGAAGGTGTGAATTCTGGGCTTGGCGGCGGGTCTGAGCGCATCGGCTGCTGATTTGATATCTTTTTGAGTAGCCCGGGCTAATCCGCAAATAATCGGGCTATCAGCTTCGCCGCCGACGCTGCCGGCAATTTTCTGCACCGCATCAAAGTCCCCCGGACTAGCGTGGGGAAAACCTGCTTCAATGACATCAACTCCCAGTCGTGCCAGTGCGCGTGCTATGGTTAGCTTCTCATCCACATTTAAAGCGGCACCCGGGGACTGTTCCCCATCTCGAAGGGTGGTATCGAAGATAATCACACGATCTGGACTGGTATTCATAGTTTTTTTGTACCGTTAACGAACTTGGGAGTTGTTCCTCTGATTATAGCAGCCGAGGCCGAGGGGGTTATAAGGAAAATTGCCCTGAGAATTTCTCGACCTGCTCGCGCTTTTCCCGCTTGCCCTTTTTTTGGCTACCATAGAGGATATAGATAAATTGGCGAGGGAGTTAACAATGTTTGGCAAACCAGCGAAGGAACCGAACCCACCGGAGGTAAAAGACCTACAGGAGGTGATGTTTTCAATTAAGCAAAATCTCGAACCAGATCAGGATAAAACCGATATTAATCTTGTTGAGACTCCCCCGCCAGAGGTGGTTACTGTAGTTGAAAATATTAGTAAAATTCTCTCTCCCTATTTTATCGTTTTGGTGGGTTTATTTCTCTATGATCGGAATAGTTTTATCGGTTTTTTGTTAGTCTTTACGGGAGTTTTAGCAATTTTCGGAGTTTCTCTCAAGGATATTAATAAACTCATTGAAGAAGGGAAAAAGTTTTTCCAATCTAAATAGGTTTCTCGTATAGAGCAGTTATCTTAATGGTGAGGTAGCAAGTCTCCACTGTTAGGAAACGACTAGAAGGGTGCTTTTTTGAGTGTTCAGTCAGTAAACAGTGAACTGAAAACTGAAAACTGAAAACTGAAAACTGATAACTGATAACTGATAACTGATATAAGATTATGTCTTTAGTTGCATCTTTACTCGATCGAGTATCTCCTCAGAGTTTACAACAATTGCGAGCCAGCGATCGAACTTGGCAAGCTTTGCGTTTAGAAAATCCGCTTATTCCTGCGGTAATTAATCAAAGTCAAGAATCTTTAGGAGAGACGGATTTTGATCTAGTTATTGCGGGGGGAACCCTGGGAATTTTCATCGGGGCTGCTTTACAAACTAGGGGCTGGCGTGTGGCATTATTAGAAAGAGGTATTCTGCGCGGTCGTGAGCAGGAGTGGAATATTTCCCGTTTAGAATTAAGCAGTTTTTTAGAGTTAGATTTATTGACCGAAGCAGAATTAAATCAAGCAATAGCGACGGAATATAATCCTGGGAGGGTGGGATTTTATCAAGGTTATGAGCTTTGGGTTAGAGATATTTTAAATATTGGTGTTGATCCAGTTTATTTGCTAGAGACTTTAAAAACTAAGTTTTTGCAAGCGGGAGGGAAGTTATTAGAAAATTCGGGGTTTAGTGGGGGGATTATTCATCCCGATGGAGTAATGGTTAAAACGGGAGAAGTAACTTTAAAAACCCGTTTATTAATCGATGCCATGGGTCATTTTTCGCCAATTGCAAAACAGGCCAGAAAAGGAGAAAAACCCGATGGAGTTTGTTTAGTGGTGGGTAGTTGCGGTCAGGGTTTTCCCAGTAATGAAACTGGTGATTTAATTTATTCTTTTACCCCAATCTTGCACCAATGTCAATACTTTTGGGAAGCATTTCCCGCTAGGGATGGTCGGACAACTTATTTATTTACCTATCTTGATACCCATCCCGATCGCTTTAGTTTAGAATTTTTGATGGAGGAGTATTTAAGATTACTGCCGGAGTATCAAAAGGTGGATTTAGAAGCGGTAAAGTTTCAGCGTTTTCTAGCGGGTTTTTTCCCTGCCTATCGTCAAAGTCCTTTAAAAATGCCTTGGTCAAGAATTCTGGCAGTGGGAGATAGTAGCGGTAGTCAATCTCCGGTCAGTTTTGGTGGTTTTGGGGCAATGGTTAGGCATTTAAAAAGGCTAACTTTTGCCATCGAGGAAGCTTTACAAATCGATGCTTTAAACCGAGAAGATTTAGCCCTTTTACAACCCTATCAACCGAATATATCGGTAACTTGGCTATTTCAAAAAACTATGAGTGTTGCCATGTCTGCTAACCCTAATCCCAACCAAATTAATGACTTAATGAGTGGAGTTTTTCGGGTAATGGACAAGTTGGGAGATGAGGTATTAAAACCGTTTTTACAGGATGTGGTGCAGTTTTCTTCCCTCTCAAAAACTTTGCCTTTGGTTAATCCTCAATTAGTTTTACCGATGATTCCGCAAGTGGGTATCAGTCCTTTTATTGATTGGACAGGACATTATTTTAATTTAGCTTTGTATAGTGGTTTATATCCCTTAGCAACTAGCTTAAAACCTGTTTTAGAAAAGTTACCCGACAAGCAAAAATATCTTTATCATCGTTATTTGGATAGTTGGAAATATGGCTCTGGGGGAGATTTTATCAGTAATCAGTGATCAGTGATCAGTAAACAGTGAACTGATTACTGATAGGGTGCATCTCTTATTGGTGACATTCTCTCACATATTGGTGAGCAGCAGAAGTTATTCCAAGAGGGCGAATGCAATTCGCCCCTACAATAATATTATCGCGTCAATGGTAGGGGCGCACTGCGTGCGCCCAAATGTAATATAGATATTTCTACAAAATTGAGATGCACCCCATCTGATAACTGATAACTGATAACTGATAACTGATTTAATCTTTATCTTGAAAAAATTGTTGATCGAGATAATTAACTTTAGCATAGGGTTCTAAAGCGGAGAGAATTTGTCGGCCATAACTGCGGGCATTGACACGATTATCGAGGACAGCCACACAACCTTGACACTCCCGGAGAGACTGAACAGATTTCTGAATTTCCCTCACTGCTGTGGGTAAAAGATAGGCACGAAACCAGTCGAGATGTTGTCGTTTATAGTAGGCAATTTTGCCAGCAACGAGAGGATTTTCGGGGGAGGGTAAGGGTAAAGTAGCGATAATTAATAAACTGGGAGTCGGAAATTTTTCTTGATGGGTTTGCCAGAATTGCCAACCACAAACGAGAATAGTATTACTATTAATCTCAGTTTTATCCACTTGCACTCGCGAACCGTAATCGGCTGCGATTTGGGTGGCAATTTGTGCCTTGAGGGGAACATCTTCAATCAGAATTACTATCGGTTGTTCACTGGTATGATTAGCACTAACTAATTCCCGCACTTGCTTTAATAACATCGGTTGAAATTCGGGGGTATTGGGGGCGCTGATGCGATCGGGTAGATATAAATGAATATATTCACTCTCGCGATCGGCTGCAAACTTTAAAGTTAAAATATCTCCGATACCCTGATTTTGACGGTATAAATTAGCGGATTTTTCGCTATCTAAAAAACTGCCGATTAAAACAAAGGGTTGCTGCTGCCAAATTGGTTTGAAAAAACTAGCCACCTCCAAAGGACTGATTTTTAGGGTAAATTCTTCTCGATCTCGATCTACTGATGTCCAGAGGAGATAATTATGCTCGGGGATTTTTGCCGCTAAAAGTTGCCAAACAGAATCAGTGGTTAAGTCTTGATGTAAGCGTTGCAGGAGAGCAATTATATATTCTTTTTCCTTGGCATCAATAAGATAGCAATTATAGGGATTAATGGGATGACCAAGAATACTTTGGCTAAGTTGTGCTTTAATTAAGTCTATAAACTCTCTATGCTGGGGATATGCTGACTCTAAAGCAGACCATTGTTCGGGAGTAATGGTGACGGTGAGATAATCTACTAGACAAGTTTCTAAATCTTCGGCTCGATCGATTATAGTGGGGATATTCTGGGGAAAATGACCGAGATTGCCCAATTTATCCTCTAACCATTGTTGGGGTGTGGTGAGGAGTAAACCGGTAAAATTAGCGGGAAAGCGATCGCTTTTGAGGATAGCTCGCTGAGTTTGTAACCATGCTTGCAGATGGGGGATTTCCACTTCTAACAGTAGGTTTACTTCCGACTCCGGGGCAACTATCAGAACAGGTGTATCACCCAAAAGAGCCGGGGTGAGATAACTGAGACAATAACGGGTAAGAGTGGTTCCAGTTTGTATGAGAGAGGACCGTTTTAAGCGTAAAGCTCTAGCCACCAGTCGCCCCATAGTGAGATGATGAGACCAGTAAAAGCGTCCTTGTTCGCGTAAAAAAGCGCGTAGAGAAGAATGAACCGCTGCTTCTAATAAAACCATCTCATCTCAGTTATTGGTTATCAGTGGGAAGGGAGAGGTTTACAGGTGATCTTTCATCAGTCAAACCCACCCCCGCGAGTTTACCGTGGATACTTTAAGTTTATGGTGTCCCATCTGCTTTTTACTTGCGACTTGGTGTGAGATGATCTAGAAATGTCTATTTTATGAGAAGGATAAAGAAAAGTAATGGCAGAAATTCAGTTTTCCAGGGGGTTAAAAGAACCAGTTGTTCCCGATATCCGCTTAAGTCGCACTAAAACGGGAGAGAAGGGATCGGCAAAATTTTATTTTGATCAACCGACTATCCTGGGAGATCAACAAACCGAGGAAATCACGGGGATGTATCTCGTCGATGAAGAAGGAGAAATCGTCACCAGGGAAGTAAAAGGCAAATTCATCAACGGTAAACCCACGGCGATCGAAGCTACGGTTATTTTTAATTCTCCCGCAGAGTGGGATCGTTTTATGCGTTTTATGGAACGTTACGGTAGCGAAAACGGTCTAGAATTTACTAAATCTTCCTGATTTTACCCTTAGCTTCTGGCAATTTGTCAAAAAACCCGCATTCAGGATCGATGCGGGTAGAAGTGAAAAATCAGAGGAAAAACCTATTTAACTCCCAACAATTCCACATCGAAAAGTAAAGTCGCGTTGGGAGGAATCACCCCACCGGCACCCCGCGCACCATAACCCAATTCTGGGGGGATAATTAAGGTACGCTGTCCACCGACTTTCATCGATGCGACTCCTTCATCCCATCCTTTGATCACTTGACCAACTCCAATGGTAAAGGTAAAAGGTTGATTGCGATCCTTGGAGCTATCGAATTTTTTGCCGTCTGTCAGGGTTCCCGTGTAGTGAACAGTTACTTTTTGACCTTTTTGGGGAGTTTCTCCAGTTCCTTCCACGATATCGATGTATTTTAGTCCCGAATCGGTGGTAACTGCTTGATCTAAATCCATGGAGATGATTTCCTTATTAATAGTTTGAGTGATAGGGGGTGGATCGATTTCTGCGGCGATCGCATTGGCTTTTTCCCCTCCACCAAAGAGGGAAGCAACGATTAAAAATAAGCCACAAACCGCAATGATAGCAAAACTGAGCAAGATTTCGCGCATTGATTTCATAGTTCCCTAACGCCAGAGTTTATTCTCTAAGTCTCTCACCTGTCGTTCTAATCTATCAATCCTTCCCCGCAGTTCGTCCATTTCCGATTGTCGGGGAACCCCTAAATCCTGCAAAATCTGGCGAATATAGCGTTCTAAGTTATTCTCGAAGCTCCCCTGTTCAGACTTCATCTGTGTCATCAGATCATCGACAAAGTTTTTAGCCTGATCAGAATTGATTTTACCGTCTTTGACTAATTCGTCGCTCACTTCTTTGATCTTTTCTGCCACCATCGAAGTAGTACCAATACCCATCAGCAGCAATTGTTTAATCCAGTCGCTATTATCCATTGTTTTCACACCTTTCAAGGAGACGGGGATAAAAATATCCCTATTCCATTATGGACTTTTGCGGCGGTAACGGCAGAGCGATCGAGCAGATAACCCCCTAAGGTTATTCCAGTGGAACTACCCCCATCTAGGTTTAAACCGTCTGTTGCCGCCATTAACAGCAAAATTCGGGCTAATTCGCCTAAAGTTGCCCCCCTTCCCCCGACGCGATTATGGATAGCAACTAGCAAAATTTTTCCTTCTTGACTAACTGCGATCGCACTGCGGGAAGCTTGTTGATTTTGGAATGCCGGACTAAATTTTTCAGCATTTCCATCTAAAACTATGCGTCCATTCTGCAATAATAGGGGACCTGCACCTAAAATCTGGGGATAATTAGCAAAATCCCTCGGTAGGGTGACGCTATCGAGGTTGACTGTCTCACCAATATTTAAATTAATATCTGTCTTTCGGCAGATGACTAAATAGCCATTTTCTGGTATGTCTATACTGTTCTGTGGGGAAAGATTATTTAATTTCTCCGTTACGCGATCGCCTTGGACGACTAACCCGGTTTCCCGCTCGGTGAGGGGATGATAATTACTCCCCCAATCGCGAGTATAACGACTGCAGCCGGCTGCCACAAAGGCACTATTTAACTGGGTTAGGGGAAAACGTTGTCCGGTGGCAGTAATGAGAGTTTCCTCTAAACTAAGGCGATCGATCCTGATTTTACCACGATTATCCCATGCGATCGCTCCTCGGTTTAAAATTGGTCCGGATAACCATTTGCTATCCACACGAATTGCCCCCAAAGGTAACTGATTATTACGATTAAAAAAGCCGCCATTAATCATCGCTACTGCGTTACTTTCGCTATTAATCGTGATCAGGGGATTAGTGCCGCGCATTGAGGTGGAATTAGCGGTAATTGGTTTAATAGTTATCTGGGGATTTCTGGGATCGATTTCTAACCAAGTCACGGGAAACCAATCTTTGTCTAACTGGATATATTTTTGATTCCAGATTAACCCTGGTTGCCAAACAATGCGCTTTTCATCCATAGCATCGGGACGAGAATCAATGATAATTCGGGGAGGATTAGCCACACTGCTGATCTGTAATCCGTAGGCAGTGGGAAGGTTAATTTTTAAACGACTGATCACTCCATTATTTTCTAAGGAAGTGATCTGAGTGGGTAAGTTATTATTGGAGTTGCCTAGATCATCTTCATCGTTATTTTGGTTACTGTTGCTGATAGTTTGGGGTTGAAACCTAGAGATGAGCGATTGCTGGGCATTTCCTTCTAGGGTAATCACTGCTTCATTTTTTGCTTGACTAACTTGCCAAAAGGTCGGGCGATCGAGTTGAATAATAATCCTTTGTACTGCTCCATAATTTTCTAGCTGAATATCTTGAATCTGGGCAGCAGGAAAGTTAATAGTTAAACTATCGCCATTAATAGTGGTTGTTGCCCCCATTGTTAGTAAAATATCCGTAACATCCAGCCAGCGATCGGAATTGATCAAATTAGCCGATAAAGTTTGTAAATTAAACCAGTTTATCGGTTGCTTTTTCGGATCATTTGTGCTAAGAAAATCCATGCCGAATAATTGTCTTGCTCCCGTGTCACCCATGGCGATTCTGGTACTATTTGCTGCTGTCCACTGTCGCCAAGAAACGGGCAAAGAACGACCATTAAGAATAATTTTTTTTCCCTGTTGCTGGTTTGATAAATCCCGAGAAGCTAAAGTTATTGGTGATCTATGATCGGCTAAAGATATAGCTGGACTGCCGATAATTATCAAGGAAGTTACCGTTAAACAGATAGATGATAAAGTCAGGTAATTTAACTTCATAATTATCCCCCTAAATCCCCTTGGTTAAGATGATAAAGAGCAATGATTTTTTCCGTGACTTCTGTAATAGTGAGATGATCGGTATTAACTTCGATCGCATCTGTGGCTTTTCGCAGGGGTGCTAGGGAGCGATTACTATCCAAATAATCCCTTTTTTCAATCTCTTGGGTTAATTCTGCGAGACTAATCCCACCATTTCCCTGCGCTTCTAAGTCTTTTAATCTCCTTCTGGCTCTTTCTTCGGGTGTCGCTGTCAAGAAAATCTTTAATTCCGCTTCTGGGAAAACATTAGTACCAATATCCCGACCTTCCACAACTATTCCCCCCGACATTCCCATCTGTCTTTGCAGGGTGACTAACTGCTGTCGCACCGCTTTTTGAGCGGCAATTCTGGACACTTGCGCGGTAATTGCGGGAGAGCGAATCTCTAAAGTCACATCCTGCCCATTAATCTTCACTATAGTCACATTTTCGGGACTATCGACCGGGATTATTTCTATCTTCGCTAAAGATAATAACTCGGCGATGGCCGCTTCTGCGGACAAATCCAGACCGGAATTCACCACTAACCATGTCACCGCGCGATACATCGCACCGGTATCGAGATAGGTTAACCCCAATTTTTCGGCTACTAAGCGCGTTACTGTCGATTTTCCCGCTCCAGCAGGTCCATCAATAGCGATAACTGCCCGACGTTGACGCAAGATAATATTATCAATTAAACGGGTTTGACCGATCGATCCAGCGATCGCTAACAGTCCCCCTGTCTCGATCTGCTCGATCGGTTGTAAACTCTGGGGATGGACTAAATCCAGATACTGAGGGCGAAATTCTGGCACTCTGTCGAGATTTTTTTGCACAATAGCCAGTAGTTTTTCCCTTTGTCTTTCCCCTAAACGAAAACTTTCGAGAGCTAATTGCAAACTTTGGGCGATAATTGTCGCTTTTTCCCTTTCTGTGGCCGATAGATACTGATTGCGAGAACTAACTGCTAATCCCGATGTTTCTCGCACTGTAGCACAAGCGCGAATCTCGATCGCTAAATTTAAATCCCTGACTAATTGCCGGATAATCGCTAACTGTTGGGCATCCTTTTCGCCAAAATAGGCGATCGTCGGTGCAATAATATTAAACAACCGCGTGACAATTGTGGCTACTCCCTGAAAATGTCCCGGACGAAAAGCACCACATAACCCGCTAGTCAGAGAAATCGGGGGAACAACTGCGGTTATCTCCTCAGAATCACCAATTCCTAAAGTTTCCGCACTGGGAGCAAAAATAGCAGCAACTCCCAAAGATTCACACAATTGGCGATCGCTGTCAAGGCTGCGGGGATAGCGAGAAAAATCCTCTGTGGGGCCAAATTGTAGAGGATTAACAAAAATACTGACCACAGTCACCTCCGCTTCCGTCACTGCGCGTCGAATTAGACTAGCATGACCTTTATGGAGAGCGCCCATGGTTGGCACGAGGGCAATACTGTGATCATGGCGATAATCAGCCAAAAAAGTGCGTAAACCGGGGATTGTTGTGAATATTTGCACAGGGTTCACTCCTTTAATAGCCTATTCCACTACTATTCGCCAGGGGATGCTGCCCGATGATCGATTCGGCTGCTTCCGGGGAATCGGCTTTAAATAATAACATCCCATCGCCTCTTTCTGTCCAATAACTCGTTTTTGTCTCCCGTCCTGACTTGAAAGAGGGTGTAGGGTGTAGGGTGTGGGGTGTAGGGAAAGAAACCTCTTTCATCTGTGGGGGTGAAAATTTTTTCATCGGGACTGACTTGATTAAACGCTGCATATATGCTTGTTTAACAAACCGGGGCATAATTTTTTTCAGGACAATGACTGGTGAGCAGCCCGACAATTATATAGATTAATGGCAAAAAAGACTTGACAAAATCCCTCGATTTGACCTATACTTTCTAGTATAATGGGAATCCGTGCCGAAATATATATAAGCCTTTTTAGTCCAGACTATTTCAAAAAACTTTCTGCAATTACAACCCCAAAAAAAACTTGAAACAATATCAATTAATACACTTGATCGGTGAATCGAATAGGGAACCTTCGAGCGAGTCGAGGGGGAATTAATCAGCAGTAATCAAGTTCCCCTATCCGTTGTCACGATTTGGCTAAAACGAAACCTAGATCATCAATTTCAATTTATCACCCTCAAACCCCGAAAGGAAAAATAAACCATGGCGCAACTATACGAAGAAGTGACCCTAGCCCGCGACGTTCCCGAATACAATCTTAAGCAGGGTGATTCGGCGATTCTTGTTGATATAGTTGCCCATCCGAAGGGGGGTGAGGAAGGATATGTTTTAGAACTATTCAACGAAGTAGAAGAATCGGTTAACGTCGTCATTGTCCCGAAATCGGCGATTGAAGAAGAGGAAAAAGAAGGTTCTTCGTTACTTGGTATGGTTCGATATAGGGGCATAAATTGACTAAATCCTGATCTGGCAAGAGACTTAATTTATTAGTTCGTTCTAGAGCGAAAACAATTGACAAAAATCGCAGCAATGTCTGTCTCTATAGGGGTTTTATTCCTTATAACCCCCTCTATTGCATAACACAAATAGATTAATACTAAAAAAGACTTGACAAAATCCCTCGATTTGACCTATACTTTCTAGTATAATGGGAATCCGTGCCGAAATATATATAAGCCTTTTTAGTTCCGCTATAAGTTTGTCCGAGAAGCAATCGAGAAAACCATAAACGGGTCATTGGAGGAGCCTTATGCCAGAATCTAGATCTGAGATTATTTCAGTTAAAGTTAAAGAAAATGTCACCATGTTAGTGGAAGCGAGAAGTTTCGGTGGTGAACGGGAAGTATCCGATCAAATATTTGACTTTCAAAGTGTGGCTGATACAATTGAGGCAGTTACTGAATCGATCGCTGCTACGATAAGTAAAGTGCAGCCCAAAAAGGCAACCGTAGAATTTGGGGTAGAAGTCAGGGTAAAATCTGGTAAACTAACCGCTTTAATTGTGGAAGGTGAAGGAAAGGGAAATTTAAAAATTACTCTGGAATGGGGAGGATAAATTGATTAAATGCTTACCTCGGAATCTCTACCCTCTTACACTGTCAGGTTAAAGTTAATCGATGCATCAGGAACAGGCTTTTTTGTGGGACAAGGGTTAATTTTGACCTGTCTTCATGTGGTAAAAGATGCGCGGGATAATAACGAGACTATCGAGATAATTTGGCAAGGTCAAATTTCTGGGGCTAAAATTATCAACTTACCGAATCTAGACGGGATCGATCTGGCTCTTTTACAATTAAACTCGTCTTTAGATCACAAATATGTCGATTTTGATCAAGATTTACAATTAACAGATAAATTATACACTTTCGGCTATACCAACAAGTATCCGAACGGTGATCCTAGTGACTTTGAGTATATAGGTTTAACGGGGGATGAAAACCCCTTAATCAAGTTTAAATTAGGGCAAGTACAACCCGGTTTTAGTGGTTCACCTCTGTTAAATTTACGCACGGGGAAAGTGTGCGGAGTGGTGAATATAACCAGAGATGAGTATAGTGATTTAGGAGGAAGAGCGATTCCAGTTCAGACTATTTTTAAATATTTTCCGCAATTACAACCCCAAAAAAATGCCCATAATCCTTTTATACCCACTTCCGGAGGTATTGAAGAAATTCAGCAGATTTTTGGCCGGGAACAAGAAATTAAAGATATTTTTGAGGTTTTAAATTCCGGCAGTAGTGCTGCTATTATCGGGGAAAGGGGAACGGGAAAAACCACCCTGCTTTGGGGAATTTACCATCAAGCAAGGGAGTATTTGCTTAGTCATCGACAACCCTTGTATCTAAACTTAGAAGGATTAGCAGGAGATAAGGATTTTTATTATGAATTATGTCATCAGATTGGTATAGCTGCGAATTACGATAAACCGCTCAAAGGAACTAGATTAACTAGGGAATTAGAAAAACATAAAATCCTGTTATTATTGGATGTGGTAGATAATATGACTCAAAAATATTTCAGCTATCAGCTTAGAAGTCAATTAAGAGAGTTAGCCAATCGTCCCGATCCACCTTTAAGATTAGTAGTAGCGGCTAATCGTTCCCTTGATGTTTTATTTCCTGATAACAAAGGAGGTGATTCACCTTTCGAGGGAATTTGTCAACAATTTCCGATTAAATTATGGGATGAAGCTAAAATTAAAGAGTTTATTAGTCATCGTCTAAGTCAAACTGGAGTGACTTTTACTGAGGAGGAAATAAGTTCTCTTGTTAGGCAAAGTCAAGGAAAGCCGCGAGAGGTGATGCAAAAGTGTTTTAAACTTTATCAAACCAAAGTCAATAACTCAGCATCCCGAACTTAGGTTATAACTAAACAATAAGTTGATTTAATTTTGGGTTTGATCCACCCTGCCCCCCTTGATAAGGGGGGTTTGATCCTACCTTGAGTAACACCTAACTACTTAATAAACCATCACCGGGTAAATAGCTAGAGATAGAAATTATGAAGGAAAGCACCGTCCCCAGAATTAATCTCGCTCCTAAACTCAAACGCGATTTATCTTTATGGAATCCCTTTGATTATCTTTTGCTGTTGTACTGGGTGTTTTATTTTCCCCAAGCAGTGCGCTGGTATGTGGAAACGAGAGGCGGCGGCGATAAATTAACAGAACAGAAAACATGGCGCGATACAAGGCAATTTCTCCGCGACCATCGCGTACAATTGCGTCTAGGGATTCAGGGTCTTCTCTTAACTGTAATTACCCCTCTGATTATCTGTAGCATAGCGGCAAATTTAGGACTTTCTGTTGATTGGTTCGGCGTGGTGTCCGGCGTGGTGTCCGGCGTGGTGTCCGGCGTGGTGTTGGGCGGGGTGTTGGGCGTGGGGTTTATATTCGCCTTTTTCCGTCCTGATAATTGGCTAATCGGGCTTTTGGCTGGCCCTCAAGGGCGACTTTTTCCCCGTATTACCTTTCTACCGCTGCCGGGGTTAACCTCGACTCTACAACAATGGTTACAGCAAGACTGGGAAACAGCTATTAATAACCTCAATCAATACCTTCGGTACAGCCACCAGTTTATTCCTGTCCTTGTCGCCATTAACCGCGTTTTATCGCAATTCCCAGAGGCAGAAATTATCTATCGCGTGTCCCGTCTGGCAGAAAATACCTCCGATTGGCAATTGTTAAAATATGCGTCGGCGAAACTGTTTTCTTTTCCTCGCAGCAAAATCCGTCTCGATACCCCTGCTCGTGCCGCCGCCGCCGGTTTTTGGTATCTTCGCCAACGGGACACCGAAAAAGCCGAAAAAGCCTTTGCTGTGGTACGTTCCCTCGCCTACGGGGAAGAAATGTATAGCCTCGCCCAAACTTTACACCGATTTAGTCAGGCAGCAACTCTCCATAGTATCGCTTCCCTGGAGGTTGCCCCCATTGCCGCAGAACCGTCATTACGTCCGCAAACTTGGCAAGCTATCAGCAGTTTAAATCTAGTTATCACAGAAATGGCTTTAGTCCAGAGAAGTTACTCCCAACAGGTCAGATCCCTCGCTCTTAATCGGATTATCGGGGAATTAAGGGATATAAACGACCAACAGGCGGCTACTTTACCCCAAGCAGAAAAAGAATTAATCCTTTCTATCGCCGAAAAATGGGCAGAAATTAGCACATCCATCGCGAAAACGGTGGGAACGGTAACTATTACCCAACAGATTCCTAATCTCTACACTATCGGTGATCCGGTGATCGGTAAACGCTTTGTTGGTCGTGGGGATATCCTGCGGGAACTTCAGTCAATGTGGTCGGGAGATAACCTATCCTCCGTGGTTCTCTATGGTCATCGTCGCATGGGTAAAACTTCGATTCTACGCAATCTGGAGGCCTATCTCCCACCAAATGTCTCGGTTATCTACATTAATTTACAGCGCGTGGCCACAGTAACCAGCCTAGCCGAAGTTCTCCTGACTATGGCTGAGGAAATCGCCCAAACTTTGGCAATTGATGCCCCAGAAGAGGAAAAAATCTCCCAACATCCAGAAATGTATTTTAATCGTTATTTAGACCGTCTGATGCGCCAGATTCTGCCGGAAAAAGCTAAAACCGGTTTAATTATTGCCCTCGATGAGTTCGAGATAATTGAGGATTTAATCGAAGCGAATACCCTCCCCCGGAATTTCCTCGGCTATCTGCGTTCCCTTGTCCAGAGTAGTCCGCGTCTAGCTTTTGTTTTTGCCGGATTACATACCCTAGAGGAGATGACTGCCGATTATTTTCATCCTTTTTTTGGCAGTGTTTACCCGATTCCAGTTAGTTTCCTCTCTCCTGAATCTACTCGCGTTATCCTCGCTAATCCCGTTGGGGAAGACGAGGATTTTCCCCTAGACTATACCCCATCCGCTTTGGACAAAATTTATCAACTTACCCACGGTCAACCCTATTTAGTACAACTGATCGGCTTTCATCTGGTACGTTTTTATAATAAACAGGTCTTTGAGTTGCAACGTCCCCAAGATATTCGTTTTCAGGTGGAAGATGTGGAAAAAGCCATCGATGCTGAGTTTTTCCAAAGGGGGAATTATTATTTTACGGGTGTCTGGAAACAGGCTAAACAAGATGCGGCCGGACAAGGGGAGATTTTAATAGTTCTTTCTCCCCATCTGCAAGGATTAACCCGGGCAGATTTACTGTCCAGCACCGCGTTAACCGCCACAACTCTCGACCGGGCCCTAAAAACCCTTGAAAATCATCACGTCATCGAATGCCAAGACTCCCGTTATCGGATTGCTGTGGAATTATTCCGTCGTTGGGTATCGGAAACAATGGCCTAAGGGACTTGCGCTTTAATAATGTACCTTTTGGGCGAACGCAGTTCGCCCCTACATTAATGTACCTTTTGGGCGAACACAGTTCGCCCCTACATTGTGGACAAAATCCGTTACAGTAGGGGCGCAAAGCTTGCGCCCTCCGATCGGTTGGGATATTATTTCCACGCAGGTCTCTAAATTCTTTTGTTATATTTTTGGCTAATATTTCAGCCCCAAATAGGGGGGTTACAGGGCAGCACGGATTCCCACTATAACAAAATAATAGAACAAATCTGGGAATTTGTCAAGGCCTTGGCAATTTTCCGATTAAAATTGTTTGTTGAGATGGGGTAAGGGGCAAGACCCGCCAGGCCCCGACGAAAAACTTTAGTATAATCAAGAATATTTAAGTAAGTGGTTTCAATTAAATTGAAGATAGATTTTGTCCTTGATCCCCCCTGCCCCCCTTGATAAGGGGGGTGCCGATAGGCGGGGGGATCCCCCTTGATCATGGGGGTGTCTGACAATTTTTAATACCCACCTACTTATTATTTATTAGCTTTTCTGTCTAAGATTGATGTTAAAGGCTGTTCTGTTCGATTTTAATGGGGTGATCATCAATGATGAACCAATCCATCAAGAGTTAATCAATGAAATCTTGCTCGGGGAAAATTTACTGCCCCTAGGGTCGGAATTTGCGGAGTTATGTCTGGGAAGAAGCGATCGCGTCTGTTTGCGTAATGTTCTCACCCGTCGCGGTCGTCAAGTGACCGAGGAGTATCTGACTAAGTTAATTAACAAAAAAGCGAGTTTATACCGAGAAAGATTAGAAAAATTAGAGAAACTTCCTATTTATGAAGAGATATACTCTTTTTTAAAACGAGTTAAGGCCAGGGATCTACAAATCGGTTTGGTGACGGGAGCAATACGCTCGGAAGTGGAATCAATCTTGCAACAGGCGGGCCTTGGGGATTACTTTAGTGTCATTGTCACCGGTGATGAGATCAGCACCAGTAAACCCCAACCGGATGGTTATTTACTGGCCGTAGAAAGATTCAATCGTTGGAATTTTAATCTGCAATTGCAACCCTGGGAATGTCTGGTGATTGAAGATACTTTTGCTGGTTGCGAAGCGGCAAAAAGAGCGGGAATGCAGGTGGTGGGAATCGCTCATACCTACCCCTTCCATTTTATGCAGAGAGTGTCCAACTGGGCGATCGATAATTTTTCCCAACTAGACCTCGATCGCGTGGAAGAAACTTTTAGCCAAATCGGGGATAAAAAGGAGCGATCGGGATTTTTAGGCAATCTATGACCATCTAGAGGCGATTAACAAGCTGAAAATCCCTACTTGTAAAAATCGGCAATTCGTGTTATGCTAACGAAAGTGCGGGTGTAGTTTAGTGGTAAAACCCTAGCCTTCCAAGCTAATGATAGGGGTTCGATTCCCCTCACCCGCTTAGGCTGTTGTGCAGTAAACGTCTAAGGAATTATCGGTAATATCAACGGCGATTCTGACTTAGAGATCGCTATCTTCTAAATATCTTTGCAAATCTTTGGTACGCTGCTCGGTGACATTTGCCAAACAAAAACCGTAAATCATGGGAGCTAGAGAGCCTCCCTCATAGGCGCTTCTTTCAAATTCGCAACTGCTGTCTCTAAACTTAATCCAAGCTTGTTGGGCGCTAATTAATTTTTGTTTGCGAGCAGCTGACAGTTTTGGCAGTAGTTGTCGATAAACTTGATTTAACTTGCGATCGGCGTTTTGATAAGCGATGCTGGCACAAATGTTCATTTCGCTTTGAGTCTGGGGATTGTTACAGTTAGGACGTTGAGCTAGTTGCAAGTTTGTCGCTGCAAATGTGGGACTGGCAATGCTAGGGGTAGCCATCCCGACAGCAAATAAACTTGCTATGCTTAATACGGTTAGTAAAAACTTGTGCATGGCTACTTACTTTAATGACGGTAAGAAGAAGATAACAGAAATGCGATCAAATCGAGCATAGCTTTTTCATTCTGCTCGATTCGTTGGTTGGCTTGGTTAAGTAGCTGGTTATAATTAAATTAAAAATGGATTTTAGGTTCGATCCCCCCTGCCCCCCTTGATAAGGGGGGTG
>NZ_JAQMSY010000173.1:0-15467 GCF_028329095.1 Microcystis sp. CS-574 | reverse complement strand
CTATGGCTATCGGCGCGGTTTGTTTGTGATTAAGCAGTCGGGGGAAACGGTTAAAATTATCAATGATACTCAGTTTCAACCTTTGGGTTTTGCTTAAGGTGTTTAATCTCTTTTTTAAGAAGGCGTAATTTTGCGATCGCCTTTTTAATTAATAATGAATAGTTGATAATGTAAACTGTCAGGAGTCATTACGGCGGATTGTTAGTTTTATTTTATTATCCAAATTAGTAGCCGCAAACACGCACCCTACACTCTACAGCAGCTTAACAGGAGTCGCACTCATGGTTCTGGTATTTGTAAATCTCGACAAATTTTCCGCGTCAAGAATTCATTGATTTCACGATGGCGCGGAATGGCTGAAGATTTCTGATTGACACGATTTACATAAATCGTATGATTGCCGCCTTCTCTTAAGAATTCACAGCCATAAGCTTCTAAATGACGAATTAAGTTTATACGTTTCATGCAGCCCAGAAAGTAACAGACTCTCGAATCACTTCTTGTCCTTGCAGTTGCTCTTCAGCTAATATACGATTAGCTTCTAAAACTAGCTCAATTGCTTCTTCTAAATTACTTCTAGTTTCTTCTAGAGTCTCTCCTTGAGTATTAGCTCCTGGCAATTCTTCGACAAAACCAATATAGCCTTCGGGAACTTTCTGGAATATTTTTGTTAGTTTTAGTTGCATGATTTACCTCAGAATTTTAAATTATATCACCCACCATCATTAAAGTTAGCGGTGCGTTACGGCTGCTGAAGTGAAGCTAACGATATAATCGGATACAGCCCAAGCTGCATAATTAAGAGCCTGGCGAATATCTTCCTCCTCCAACTCTGGATAAGCCTCTAAGATTTCCTGAATAGATAACTGACTAGCCAACAGTTTCAAAACAAATCCTACAGTGATACGCATTCCTCGAATCGTTGGCTGTCCAAGACATATTTGTGGATTAACAGTAATACGGTCTAGCTCTCTAATCACCGTGGAACTCCTGAGATAAACTCCTCCTGTATTGTTACATACAGCAATGAATGTTGAGCAAGTTTCTGCGCTGCTGCGTGTGAATTAAGCGGCGACGAGAGTAAATATACAGCATTTATCCACCAACTAACACCAATCACGGGTTGAGGTTTCGTTGAGGACATCGAGAGGGAAAAGCCTTTTTGGATATTCTGAGCGTTAGCGGTGGTTTTAGAATACACCATTTCTAAGAGCCTATCTTGCTATAATGTAAACTGTCAGGAGTCATTTTGGAAACCATCATGGAAATAAAAAACATTAAACAAAAAGCCAGAAATTTAATCGATAAATTGCCGGATAATTCTACATGGGACGATCTGATGTATGAGATTTATGTGAGACAGGCAATTGAAGCAGGATTAGCCGATAGTGAGGCGGAAAAGGTTATTTCTGTGGCAGAAGTACGCACTAAGTTCAAGCTAGAGTCATGAAAGTTTTCTGGACAGAAACCGCCGTTAATCATTTATCAGCCATCTACAACTACATATCACAAAACTCCCCTCAATATGCTCAAAGACTGGTGGAAAGATTGACCAGACGCTCAGAACAGATCGCTAATTTTCCTTTTTCGGGTCGTCTTGTTCCGGAGTTTGAAACTGAGCAGATCCGAGAAGTTATCGAGGGTTCTTATCGCATAATTTATTATATCAAGCCTGACCAAATCGATGTTATTGCGGTACTTCATGCTGCCCGAAACATTGAAAATCCACAAGATTAACGATAATCCAAGACCATTGGGGGAGTAAATTAATGGCAGCAGTGAAGATTACCAAAAAGCGCAAGAAAGAACCACAAAGGCACAAAGAACACAAAGATTTTCTCACCCATAACTTTCTAGTAGGAAGCATACTACAAAAACATCGGGCGAGTGGCTGACCCCTCGGTGACAGGTATCCAAAACCCAGAACCCGCATGGCTTCGTGGAAAATTACCTGTTAATAATTGTTTATAAAATCTTGTAAGCCTATATGTTACACTGCTTTAAGTCTTGACGCGAGAGAAGAGATACCCCACAATGATCTACCATCCTCGCACCCACAATGAACGCCTCCTGCCACAAGAAATTCCACCCCTTATAATTTACTCGGGAGCACATAAGTATTGGGAAGTGATTTTCCTTATGTGTTGTAGCATGATATGCTACTTCTTCAAGCTCCAACCACCTAACTCCTTCTCTCCAACCAACGCGAATCGCCAAACTATTCCATACTTCTTCATTATAATCTTCCGTCCCCCCAAGGTCACGGTAAATTTTCGCTTGTCCCTTGATGCCAAATTTCCCTTCGCTGTATTGCACCCAGAGGCGGTCAATCTCATCGATTACCTCTAGGGATACTTCCCTAAAAAGTTCGTAGAAGCTATAATAATTTTCTATAACCATCCATTGGTACATAATGAAAGCGGTTTCATAGTCGGCTTTTTTCCAGTCCTGTTGCTGTAGGTACTCCTCTAACTTTTGATAGATTTGATCTTGATTTGCTTCGAGATATTCCCTCTGTTTTCTCAGTTCTTTTTCGTAGGCGCGATCAGCTTCTGGGTTATATTGTACCGAGATCATCTTATCGAATTGTTCCCTAAACCTTTCAGGATTTTCTTTATCCGCAAAGACGAGACGAAAAATCTCTGCCCATCTTTCCTCATTTTCGTTTTCTTTATTCCCCCAAAGTTCGGTTAAAACCTTGGCTGCCGTTTTCTCTAAATCAGAAAGCTTACTTGCATCTTTGGGAAGCTCGATATGGGGGTTAATATGTTTGATGTGGGAGGCGCGGTAGAGGGTTTCTCTGTCGTCATTGTGGATTACCTCGATCAAACCTTTATCTTGTGCTTGTTGTAATTTTTTCTGATAGTTGGGAACCGATTGACAAACCGCTTCTAAAGCAGCCAAAGGGACAGGAATTTCATAGATTAGGCAATTACTGACCACTTTTTCAAGAGCTTCATCCGTCAAGAGTTGAGGTTTTTCCTCTAACCGCCAGACTATCTTATCGCGCCAAGTAACATCAGATCCATTCTCAAATGACTGCAATTTAGCATCTATATCCCCTGAACTTAAAACCTCATTGTTGAGCCATTCCAACAGACGGGGGTTGCCATCAGCAAGATTTAAAGCTCTTTCTATATAGCTTTTATCAATCTTACCCGAACTAAAATGCTCTAACCGCCGCAATTTCTTTTCTAAATCGGACTCTTTGTATTTGAGAGAAGGCAAAGAGTTCAGATGATAAAATTCCTCTAATAGACGGGAATTGAAGGTATAGCGCGAGGTAATAATCAGGCGATGATAGTACTTGGTTTCCTGTATCGCCTCAACGAGAGCTTTTAATAGTTGAGCTACCTTTGCTTCAAGGATGTAGTCATCGCTGGATGAAGGGCATTCCAAGTTCCACTCGAAATCATCAAGAATAAGCAAAAAAGGCTGGTTTAACTGACCAAAAACATCCTTTAAGCGATAGTCTAGCTCCTCGTTAGAATCTCGAAGGATTTGACGTTGTGGACGGTCTAATTTTTTAGCTAGGGTATTAACCAAGCTATTTTGATCAATTTGTTGCCACCAGACAAGCTTAGTATAGTCTGGAAGGCGATCGCACAGACGAGCGGCGAGGGTACTTTTCCCGTTACCACCAAAACCTTGCAGGAAAACCCCAGCTTTATGAATTGCTTTAGGATTATCAAAGGGTTTTTTCAGCACTTGCAAGCAATCCTGAAGATCGCGGCGGCGACCGATAAAAGTTTCCCGTGTGGCTACCCGCAAATATTTCGTTTCTGGGTCCACAAATTGGTCAACAAAGGATACGGGAGGTAAAGGTTTTTTCTGTCCTCTCTTTACCAAAGCTTCTGGGATACTTCCCCTCACATAGAGGCGTAAACAATGCCAATCCCTCGCCTGATTTCCCAATAATTTCTGATAGGCAAAAGCTAACGACTCGCTTAAAGTAAAGCCTTGGGAAAGCTTTTCATAGAGGATGGCCGCCGTGTCAGCAGCTTCGTTATCCCTGACGGGTTGACCCCACCCCAAAACAGCTTTAGCTCCATTTTCTAATAACTTCTCGGCCATCGAAAGGATCTCATCACCATCGGAGTAGCCTGTCCGACACCCTGATAAAAACAAAAGCTTAGGTAAATTAAACTGTAATTCTCTGGCAATATCTTCGGCGCTGGTATCTTGCCTATCTCCGTATTCCGTCTCGGTAATAAAATAGGGTTTCCGCTCCTTGATGGTAGCGTGTCCGCTCAAGTGGATAACATCGAAATATCCTCTATCTTTACTGGCTATCAATTCGCCTAATTCTTGAATACAGCCGCTCTCTTCAACGGTTAAAGATAGGGGTTTTCCTCTAGTTGCTTTGAGGATCTTCCCTTCTTCTGCCTCAAAGTCTAGTATAGGCGTTACACCCTTAGCAGAACTTGCCATGAAAACTACATTTAAGGCTCGATCCTGCGGGTTGTTGTCCACAGTTAACAGCCTTTCATTACCGGTTTTCATCCACCGCAGGGGAACAATAGCGGGATACTTAGACACCAGAAAACCCTGACCATCGTGTAATAATTCCCAGGGTAGATGGACTAATCTTTTGCTGGTGCTGATAGCCAGAACTATTTTCTCTCCCCGGTGGCTATCTAATTCGTTCTGGAGGATGCGCTCTGTACCATCTAACCATCGGTATAAACCTTGTCCTGTTCTGGCGTGGTCTTCCGGTAAACGGGTATAGTAATCGGTGTCGGCCTTTTTACTTAGGTTGTCTATTTCACTCAAGGATCTTGTGTAGAAATCAATCTGGTTGGGGTTGTCCCAGAAAAATCGGAACTCAACCCTATTGCTACCCCTCTCCTGAAGGTCAATATGCAGTATCTTCATGATTTTTCTTGTTCCAAGAGTTTTTGTAGTTGCTCTAGGGTAGCATCTTTGAGCAGCAGGCGATCGCCGTTTTTGCTGACAATGAACACTCGTTCGATTTTCGGGGTTTCAGGAGAGTCAATTTTTCGCTTTAATTGGTAAAATTTCTCAGCGATGGTGATTGTTCCGCTAATAATGCCGATGATGGTGGCGATGGTAGCAAGGGTTCCCTCTCTCTCCACTTCGGAGATAACTTCGTAGCTGCCTTGCACCCCTTCCATCTCTAGGATATCCTGAGCAATTTTGATAGCATCGAGGCCTTCAATTTCTATCCGCGTCAGTTTTGTTCCTCCTGTCAGTACCCAAGCAAAATGATCCTAAATCCAGTTATTAAAAACTGATTATCTATTCCCCCTTTTGCCTGTCCTGATATGTAGCCTATACTCAACGAATTTAGTATGACCAGCTTAGTTGGGGAAAAAATCTCAATTACCATCAATGGTTGACCTAAGAAAATATTTCAGTCTCTCCGTCGGGAAATAACCTATTAGAGACTGAAAAATCTTAGTCATTCCATTCCCCTTTGGGTGGTACGGGGGGATTGCGTCGAAGATGACGGGTTAAGTCCTCATCCGGTTGTTTCTCTCCTCTTAGCCACTGTTTAATCGCTGTTTCGATAATGCGACTAGGATCGTTAGTCAGGTGTTTAATCTGGTCTAAAACTTCCGAGTCAAGGTGAATAGCGATTTCAACTTTCTCCGCCGTGCGCTGAGTCGGTGTAGCATTGTCGTTCATAAGCTCTATTAATGATTGCTATCTATCATTCTACCCGTCAGTCGAGGATTCTCATCCAAGAGTTTATCTAGGATCTGCTGAAAAAAGTTTTTCGTGGTGGCAGGGTGTGGGGTGTAGGGTGTAGGGTGTGGGGTTTTACCGATTTTGAAGTAGTCAGTTACCTAATTTTCAGGGAAAAAGTCCGGGAATTTTGCCCCCGATCACTGGCACTTTTTGAGGGAAAAAAGTCTAAAAGCCTTATCCAACAAGGTTTTTAGATTTATTCAGCCAGCCCTATCTATAGTAATGGGATTTGGACAAATCATAGAGCTTTTCCTTAGCCATTGCCCTTTGTCTGATTTTGTCCCCATACTCAAACTGACCATAGTTTCCTGTGGATGCCGAGAGGGGAAGCCAAGGCCAAAACCCTGACTATACTTGCAGTTTAGCTTTTTTTACCTTTTACTTTTCGCTTTTGCTCCAGCCTTAGAGACTTTACCTCTACAATGAATTAAGGAATCTAAAATTTTATAAACCCCTGACTTTTGCCAACAGTGAACCACGATGACTGACGTTCCCGTTTCTCGCATTCGCAATTTTTCCATCATCGCTCATATCGATCATGGTAAATCAACTCTCGCCGATCGCCTCCTGCAAATTACAGGAACCGTAGCCCAACGGGAGATGAAAGAACAATTTCTCGATAATATGGACTTGGAACGGGAACGAGGTATCACCATCAAGTTACAAGCGGCACGCATGGATTATACCGCTAAGGATGGTCAAAAATACGTTCTTAATCTGATTGACACCCCCGGCCATGTGGATTTTTCCTACGAGGTTTCTCGGTCTCTAGCGGCGTGCGAGGGAGCTTTATTAGTTGTGGATGCGTCCCAAGGAGTAGAGGCGCAAACTTTAGCCAATGTTTACCTAGCGCTGGAAAATAACCTCGAAATTATCCCAGTTTTAAATAAAATCGACCTACCCAGTGCCGAACCGGAACGGGTCGCAGCGGAAATCGAGGAAGTGGTGGGTTTAGACTGTAGTGAGGCGATTCGGGCCTCGGCTAAGGCTGGGATCGGTATTAATGATATTCTAGAGTCGATCGTCCAATTGGTTCCCCCTCCCCAAGATACCCTCGAAGAACCCTTCCGAGCTTTAATTTTTGATAGTTATTACGACGCTTATCGAGGGGTAGTTGTCTATTTCCGCGTTATGGATGGTCGGGTGAAAAAGGGCGATAAAATTCGTTTTATGGCTTCTGGTAAAGAATTTGTTATTGATGAATTGGGAATTTTATCACCGCAACAGGTACAGGTAAATGAACTGCACGCGGGAGAAGTGGGTTATCTGGCAGCCGCGATTAAAACTGTTGCTGATGCCCGGGTGGGTGATACGATTACTCTAACCGCTAAACCGGCAAAAGAGCCTTTACCCGGTTATACAGAAGCAAAACCGATGGTTTTCTGCGGATTATTTCCCACGGATGCCGATCAGTATGCCGATCTCAAAGATGCGCTGGAAAAGTTAAAATTAAACGATGCAGCTCTATCCTACGAACCGGAAACTTCTAGCGCCATGGGTTTTGGTTTCCGTTGCGGTTTCTTGGGACTGCTACACATGGAAATCGTCCAGGAAAGACTAGAAAGGGAGTATAACTTAGATTTAATTACCACTGCTCCCTCGGTAGTTTATCAGGTAACTACTACCGATGGGGAAATTGTCGAAGTGGATAATCCCAGTTTGTTACCTTCCCCACAAAAACGGGAAAAAATTGAGGAACCTTATATCCAAGTGGAAATGATTACTCCGGAAACCTATGTAGGCGCTTTGATGGAATTATGTCAAAGTCGTCGGGGAGTTTTCAAGGATATGCGTTATTTTACTAAAACTCGCACCGCTTTGATTTATGAGTTACCTTTAGCGGAAGTGGTGACGGACTTTTTTGATCAATTAAAGTCTCGATCGCGCGGTTATGCTAGTATGGAATATCAATTAATTGGCTATCGGGAAAATGAGCTAGTTAAATTAGATATTATGGTCAATGGTGATCCCGTTGATGCTTTAGCGATGATCGTTCACCGGGATAAAGCTTATTATGTTGGTCGTGCGTTAACCGAAAAGTTAAAAGAATTGATTCCCCGGCACCAATTTAAGGTTCCCATTCAAGCAGCTATTGGTTCTAAAATTATCGCTAGTGAACATATTCCCGCTTTAAGAAAGGATGTCTTAGCTAAGTGTTATGGTGGTGATATTAGCCGCAAGAAAAAGCTGTTAGACAAGCAAGCAAAAGGGAAGAAACGGATGAAAGCGATCGGCACTGTTGATGTCCCGCAAGAGGCATTTATGGCAGTCCTAAAACTCGATCCTCAGTAAAATCTTGGGGTGAGAATTAACTCACCCTTTTTAGTTTTAGCAGTGGGGAATTATTATGAAACTTTTGAGATTATCCTATCAAGATTTATCCTCTGGATTAAGTATAGATTCTTGCAAATTTTTTCCAGATTTGAATTTATTAGTTGGTATCTCAGGTGCAGGAAAAACCTCGATTTTAAAGGCTATTAGTAATTTAAAAAGAATCGCTAACGGTGCATCCATAAATGGGGTGAAATGGGATGTGGAACTTTTAACCAATGATAATGTTCGTTATCATTGGTTGGGTGAATTTGAGGTAAAAAAAGCGCGTTCTCTCATCAAGATTGAAGAAGATGAAGTCAATGGTAATGACGGCGAAAATAGGGTTAGTATAATTAGTGAAACTCTTTTAAAAGATCAAGAGGTTTTGATCGCAAGAAATCAAGAGTTAATTGAGTTTAAACATTCAAAGACACCAAAACTACCATCTTATTTAAGCTGTATAGAGCTTTTCAATCAAGAAGAAGATGTTTTCCCTGTTCGACAGGAATTTAACAAAATGATTTTCAATCCACTTAAGTTTAATATCTCATATTCAGCAGTTGATAAAATCTTGGAAAACGACGAATATGCCGAATATAACTCTCTCTCTGAATTACAATCGAGTCAACTTCCTATTTCCGACAAACTGCTGATCACTTATAAAAAATATCCTGATACGTTCGAGATAATAAAGAGAAAGTTTTTAGATATTTTCCCTCAAGTTGAAGATTTAAAAATAGAATCTTTAGAGCCATCCGAACTAGGTGATTTGCTTGTTTCATTAACTAGAATTGGTTTACTTGAAGAGCCACCTCGCATACAAATAAAAGAAAAAAACTCTCATTTCTGGATTGTAGAAACAAATATCTCCTCTGGAATGATAAAAAGCCTGATGTTCTTAGCAACGATCAAATTATCTCCTGATGGCAGCGTTATATTAATCGATGAATTTGAAAATAGTTTGGGGGTTAACTGTTTGGACACTTTAACAGAAGATTTATTAGTTAATTATCGAGATTTACAGTTTATTATTACCAGTCATCATCCCTATATAATTAATAATATCAGTCCTGCCTATTGGAAAATAGTCACTCGTAAAGGAGGAGTAATTCAGGTACACAATGCAGCTGATTTTCATATTTCTAAAACTCGACAAAAAGCCTTTATTGATCTTATCAATGTCCTAGAAGAATTTCCTCAAGGAATTAGTTAATCGATGAATATTTATTTTTTAGTTGAAGGAAGAAGTACCGAAAAAAAGCTTTATACTGCCTGGTTAACTTATCTTATTCCCGAATTTAAGCGAGTTGATTTTTACGATCAAGTCAATCACAACAATTACTTTCTGATTAGTGGTAATGGCTACCCCTCGATACTTGATGAGGGAATTCCTAACGCCATCGATAAAATTCAAGAAGTATCCAAATATAACTATCTAGTCATCTGTCTCGATGCTGATGAGGATACTGTCGAAGAAAGAGAACAATATGTTAATGACTTTATCACCAAACATATTACTATCCCCGCACAACTTGAAATCGTGATAATCATTCAAAATCGATGTATTGAAACATGGCTACTAGGCAATCGTACAATATTTAATCCTAAACAACCTTTACAGAGACTTTTAGCTGATTATGTTCAACACTATGATGTTTACGAAAATGATCCCGAACTAATGGGTAGATTTAATTGCAGAAATCATGCCGATTTTCATTTTGTTTATCTAAAGTCGATTTTTGAAGCTAAAGGTTTGTCTTATTCTAAAAAATTCCCTGGGGAAGCTCAAGAACAATACTATCTTAATCAATTAAAAAAGCGTATCGATAAAACCGAACACTTAAAAACCTTTCAGAAATTTATTAATTTTTGTGATAATATTCGTCAAAATTTTAGATAAATTGATCTCTGGTGCTTCTGCCAAGGATGAAATATAAGCTGATCTAGCATCGTCTCCTGACTAATAGCTGATCGAGAATACAAGACTATAACAAGGCTTTTGTCCTAGAAATTTCTAGTTCGGCAGATTTTTGTAGTATTGTAGTATAATGGTAACTCCAGAAAAACAATCCTAAAAGTGCCGTCAGTCTCTTCAGTTATCAGTTACCAGATAGAAGTTAAAAATTGGCAATTTACTTGATGTTATGGCTTCCTTACGCGATATTCTCAGTTACTATCGCAATTATCAAAAAGCCGCCTTTTTGAGCATTGCTGCCTCCAGTGTCTTTGAAATTATCGATCTGATAGTTCCCTACGCTGTCGGACAGATTCTTAATGTTCTTTCCGATCAACCTTTAGATGGATTCGTGCAATCTTTAGTTAATCGCACCATGATTTTAACTCCCTTTGCCTCAGAAAAGTGGGTTAGTTTGGCGGTATTATTAGGCTTAATTTTCGTAACTACAGTAATTAAAGCACCAATTCAGCCTTGGCTGGGTGCATGGTTTCACTGGGAAATATCCTTAAGAGCGCGACGAGATCATCTCAAAAAAATTATTGCCAAAATTCTCACCTTACCTCTATCTTTTTACGATGAAAATAATCCAGGACGCATCGCTAACCGGATCGCCAAAGGGATAGAAAATCATACTTGGACTTATCCCGAAGTGGCGGGAATGATGATCCCAAAATTGTTTAGAGTTTTGGGTATCTTTATTGTTATTTGGGTAATTCAATGGCAGATCGCCCTCGCTTTTGTTATTTCTTTTGTATTAATTCTAGCTTTTATTGTGAGAGATTTAAAAGATTTAATGCAAAAAGAAAGAATTCTTGATCGGCATATCGAAAATACCCAAAGTCGCAATTCTGAGATTATTACTAATATCAAAACTGTCAAAGCTTTTGCCACAGAAGGACAGGAATTATATCGTCAGAAACAGCGTTTAGAGAGAGAATTTACCTACGTTATCTATCGCATTCATAAGGGTTATGTGGACTTAATAACTTGGGAAAAAACCCTCGTCCAGGCTAGTTTATTTGGAGTATTTTTCTTTACTCTCCTAGCCACCGTTCAACAGAAAATCTCGATCGGGCATTTTATCACCACCTATACCCTAGCTAGTATGGCCTATGGGGAATTAGATCCCCTATCCCAAATGGCAGAAACTTTCGCTCGTCGCTATGCTTCTATGGTCCGTTTACAGGAATTTATCAACTTACCCAGTGGCACTGATGCTGGTAGTCTTTTAGCCGATCATGCCCAACATAATCCCTATCATTTTACGGGGAAAGTAGAATTAAGTAATCTTAGCTTTGGCTATAGTCCAGAAAGAACCATTCTCAAGGATATTAATCTGCTGATTGAACCCTATCAAACCGTGGCATTAGTCGGAAAATCAGGTTCAGGCAAATCCACTTTAGTTAAGTTACTTTTCCGCTATTTTGAACCGAATCAAGGGCAAATTCTGATGGATGGCGAGGATATTCGTCGCTTAGATGTGACTTGGTATCGGCGCCGGTTAGCGATTGTCCATCAAGAAGTAGATGTGTTTAATGGTACGGTGTTAGAAAATCTCACCTACGGTAATCCTAATATTAGCTTCGAGAAGGTAGCAGAAGCCTGTAAAATTGCCCGTGTCGATGAATTTATTCAGGAATTACCTAATGGTTATTCCACTATTGTAGGGGAAAGGGGCGTGCGTCTTTCGGGGGGACAAAGACAGCGTTTAGGAATTGCTAGAGCTTTAATTGTCGATCCAGATGTGTTAGTTTTTGATGAGGCCACTTCTAGCTTAGATTATGAGTCAGAAAGAGCCATTCAACTAGCCATGAAATCCATTTTAGGCACTCGCACCACAATTATTATCGCCCACCGTCTCAGTACCGTTCGAGAAGCGGATCAAATTGTCGTCTTGGATAATGGTCGTATTGTCGAGATCGGTAGCCATGATCAATTATTAAATCAGCAGGGAATCTATCAACGTCTCCACTCTTTGCAAGAAAGCGGTGAACTGGTTTAGTCTTAAAATAGTCTCCGATAGCGGACCGAGAAAATATATCTAATGGGAGTTGATACTATGTCTAACGAAACCGTTACCTATTCCCTAGAAGCTGTTTTGACAAGGATTGAGGGGAAAATTGACAATCTCCAAAAAGATGTTAACCAAAAATTTGACAGTTTCCAAAAAGATGTTGACCAAAAATTTGAAAGTCTCCAAAAAGATTTTAACCAAAAATTTGAAAGTCTCCAAAAAGATTTTAACCAAAAATTTGACAAACTCGACGAACGATTAAATAAGCTAGAGGTGGGACAGGCAAAGTTAACTGAAAAGGTTGAGGGCATCGATAATCGCCTAAAATCAGTGGAAGGAACCCAAAAAAATCAGGTTTGGACATTAATTATTCTTTTGGCAAGTGCGATCGCTACTGCTGGTTGGAAAGTATTTTTTTCAGGTAATCCCTAGAATTAAACAGTGGCTATTAGTCACAGTTTCAAGTTTTGTCGGGTAGTGATTCGGTAGTAGTGGCGTAGCTCTCTTGCTTATCTAGCCTGAGTTGTGTAGAATATTTACTAATAAAAATAATTGCTTGATAAATGTTAAAGATTTGCTTTTTATGATTGCTATTTTTATCAATCTCTTCTCTTGTATAATTAAACTTTGGTTAAATTATGATGGAGATTCAGAACATTTTCTTCTGACAAAAAATTAACAAACTTCAACATCTTGTTGTCCTAAATTTGGTTCTTATTTATGAAAATATAGCTGTCATACGTCATATTGGCGTAAATTTATTGTCCCAAGAAAAGACTGCCAGGGTAGGCATTGAGAACAAGCGACTTACTGCTGGTTGGAATAATCACTATCTGGAAACTGTTCTTGGTTGTCTTAATATTTCTACGAACTAAATGTTATTAAACTTTGGACAAAAGAAAACCTAATTGGCGTAAAAGTTACACCAATTAAAATCCTGCTTTTTTTGTTACTATCAGTTGCTGTTGGAAAAATCAGTTCGTTGGCTTATAGTTTATAATACCAGCTTTGTTTTTTGATTTTGCTTTGTTTGATAACGAATCAGATGACAATGGTGCGGAATCAATATTGGTTATGGCAAAACGCTCCTAAGAACCGCTATTTTTCAGCTTTTTTACGCGCTGAGAAAGAGGAGATATTGTCTCCAATTAGATTTGCGTAAAAGGGCTCTTCTAGAGTAGCTATGATATTTTAGCAGAAAATAGTCCACACAAGCTTTGCCAAGTAAGGCTCACCAGAATTAAAAAAAGCAATTTTAATAAAAAAGCTTTTTGCTTTGTTCGATCCTAGTCTATTTAAGGGTTTAGGCTCATTGAAACTACTAATTTGCCATAACCAGTCTAGGAGAACCCGTAAATTTTACCCAAATCTTTTTTTCTTTGTCCAAAGTCCAAAAATGTTAAGAATTGTGTGCGACTGCCCTGAAATCGCTATAATCATCCCAGCAGAGGCGATAGTAATCCCTCGATCATCCACTGGTTAACGATCGCTAATAATTAGACAAACTTGGTTTTCTCAAGCGGTTTCGAGACAGCGAACCCCTGAGTTTCCCGGTCGACCATGGACGGTGAGCTTGTCGAATCCGTCGATTGAGCCGCCACATTTCCACAAGCTCAATGACCACTAGCCTTTTTTCGGAGTCGATCGAACCATGTTGCAAGGATGGATTCAAATCGCGCTCACGATCCTGATAATCGTGGCAATCAGCCCCTTTTTCGGGCGCTATATGGCGAGGGTTTTCATGGAACGGAGAACCCTACTCGACCCACTGTGCGATCGAGTCGAGAGTCTTCTTTACAGCTTCGTCGGGGTGAAAGGGAAAGAGAATATGACCGGCTGGCAGTACCTCCGCGCCGTTCTCTACAGTAACGCGGTGATGGCAATTCTGGTTTTTTCCCTGATTGCGGGCCAAGAAGTCCTTCCCCTCAACCCGACGGCGATCCCCGCTCCCACTTGGGACACCACGCTACATACGACGATTTCCTTTATCACCAACACCAACCAACAGCATTATTCCGGAGAAACCACCCTCAGCTACGCGAGTCAGATCTGGGGACTCGGCTACCAGATGTTCACCTCGGCCGGAACCGGTCTAGCGGTGGGGATCGCCTTTATTCGGGGACTGACGGGGCGACCGTTGGGCAATTTCTACGTGGATCTGATCCGAGCGATCACCCGTATCCTCTTACCGATCTCGATCGTGGGGGCAATGGCCCTGATCATCGCCGGAGTTCCGGAAACCCTCGCTGGCCCGGCAATCTTGCCGACGCTAGAAAACCCCAACCTCAGTCAGGCGATCGCCCGCGGTCCAGTGGCCCACTTCGAGATTATTAAGGAATTGGGAGAAAACGGCGGCGGCTTTTTTGCCAGCAACTCGGCCCACCCCTTTGAAAACCCGAACGGATTCGTCAATCTGGTGCAATTAGTGGCGATTTTATCGATTCCGTCCTCGTTAATCTACACCTACGGTGTTTTCGCCGATAATCTCAAGCAAGCTCGGTTAATCTATCTAATTCCCCTCGGTATCTTCATCGGCTTTACGATCATCACAGCGATCGGGGAATATAACGGCAACCAGGCGATTAACTCGCTGCTAGGGGTCGATCGAGCGGTTAACTTTGAGGGCAAAGAAGTACGCTTCGGTTGGGCGCAATCGGCCTTGTACGCGGTAACTACCACGGCCACCATGTGCGGTGCGGTGATCGCCATGCACGATTCCTTGATGCCGAACGGCGGCTTCGCCACCCTCTCGAATCTGTTCCTGCAAATCGTTTTCGGAGGCCAGGGAACTGGCACCGCCTACCTGTTTGCCTATCTGATCCTTGCGGTATTCGTCACCGGGCTAATGGTGGGAAGAACCCCGGAATTCCTCGGGCGCAAAATTGAGAAACGGGAAGTGGTGTTAGCGAGTTTTTTAATTCTGCTGGTTCACCCGATCGCCATCCTTATCCCCGGAGCGATCGCCCTTGCTATCCCTGATTTTCAAGGCATCAGTAACCCCGGCTTTCACGGATTATCTCAAGTTATCTACGAGTACGCTTCCGCCGCCGCCAATAACGGATCGGGCTTCGAGGGACTAGGAGATTCCCAGCCCGCACCACTTGCGATCGCGGCTGGGGCGAAACCGACGATGACCGCTCTCTGGTGGAATCTGAGCGCCTGCTTCAGTTTACTCGCCGGACGGTATATTCCGATCGCCGCCCTGCTCTTGTTAGCCGATGGGATGTCCCGCAAACAACCAGTTGCCGCCACCACCGGAACCCTCCACACCGATACCGGACTCTTTACCGGCGTGACGGCGGGGGTGATTTTAATTCTCGGTGCGCTCACTTTCTTGCCGATATTGGCCTTGGGTCCGATCGCGGAAGCCTTTCAAATCACCCGGATGATCGGCTAGGAGTTTAGACAGGGTTTGCGGCAAAAAGTTTTTCCGGGGGGTAGGGTGTGGGGTGTGGGGTGTGGGGTGTGGGG